>CAZWPV010000039.1:0-5257 GCA_964635485.1 uncultured Anaerolineales bacterium | reverse complement strand
GGACGCTGTCCAGCAAATATCCCATCGAGAATTTGGCCGAATCGCTGGCCGAAGCCATTGCCATGGCTGTGGACAACGCCCGGCTGCATACCGAGATGACACAGCACGCCGACGACCTGGCGGGGCTATACACGATTGCGCACATTGTGAGTCAGTCGCTGGTCCTGGAAGATACCCTCTCGGAGGCTCTGTCTTTGGTCCTCACCTCGCTCGATTTTGACGCTGGAGTGGTGAGTTTGACCAATCCTATCGATGGCCGTTTGTATCTGGCAGCAGAGCAGGGAGTACCGCCGGCCTTTCGCGATCAGCTCCAGCGGGAGGGGCTGGAGGGAACGTTATGCGCTTACGTCCGTCATAGCCAGCGCGGTATTTTGGCCATAGAGGACATCGAGCAGGAGACTCCGGTAGTAGCCCAAGTGCAGGAAGAGGCACCGTCGGTCATTGATGGGATGCGTGCCTTGGGCATGCAGGCCTGCGTCAGTATCCCGCTTTTGTACCAAGAGCAGTCACTCGGCACGTTATCGCTGTTTGCCTATCAGCCGCGAACCTTTTCGCTCAAGACGCTGGCGCAGCAGACGGCCATCGGCCAGCAGATAGCGGCGGCGGTGGCCAACACCCGGTTGTTTCAGTCGATCGCCGATGAGCATAGCCGGCTGCAGGCGCTGATCGAATCCAGTCGCGATGGGATTATCCTCATTGGAACAGATCGGCGCGTGTTGGTTATCAACGCAACGGCGATCGACTTCCTGGGTTTAGGTGGCCAACCTGATGATTGGATCACTCGGCCCATCCAGGATGCCTTGGGCGTTCTTCGACGACATGCCCCGGCCGTCGTGCAGGCTACCCTTGCCGAAATGCGTCGGGTCCAGAAAGGGGATGAGCCGCCCGGCGAGGGTGAGTACGAGGTGCCCCCACGCACGATCCACTGGCTGAACTTGCCCGTGCGTTCAGGTGCGACGCCACTAGGCCGCCTGCTGGTGTTGCACGACGTCACCAAAGAGCGACTGCTGGAGAGAATGCGCGACGATCTCACCCACACGATGGTGCACGACTTGCGCAATCCGCTAACGTCGATCTCTGTCTCGCTGGAGTTGCTGGATCACTTGCTCGGGGATACTATCTCTAGTTCTCAGCGTCAAATGCTGGACGTCGCCTATCAAAACACGAAGAGGATGCTGGGTTTGGTCAGCGCGATTTTGGATATCAGCCAATTGGAGAGCGGGCAGATGCCGTTGGAGAGGGTGCGGGTGTCGCTGGACGACCTTGTCGCTGGTGTGGTGGAATCACAGTTGCCGCTAATTGCTGAGAAGGGGTTGTACTTTGAGAAGGACATCCCATCTGAACTGCCTCCGGCCTATGCCGACGCCGGATTGATCGAGCGAGTGCTGCAGAATCTGATTGGCAACGCCGTCAAGTTCACCCCGACCGGGGGCGTCGTTCGTGTGATTGCCGGGGTAGATAGCGCAGAGGAGCCTCGGATTTCCGTTTCCATCAGCGATACTGGCCCGGGTATCTTGCCGGAGATCCGAGAGCGGCTGTTTGAAAGATTCGTCACCGGTCAGCACGAAGAAGGCGGCAGTGGTCTGGGGCTGGCTTTTTGTAGAATGGTTCTAGAAGCGCACGGCGAGCGTATTTGGGTGGAAAACTCCTCCGAGAGCGGCACGACGTTCACGTTTACGCTTCCGCTGTTTTCAAGCGGGTAACACCTTCACATCTTTACCTCAAAGCACGCCGAACGTCATCGGCGATGAGCTGGCCGGTGAGGCGGTGCTTCTCGAGCAGTTCGTCCGCCAGGCCCGACTCGCCGAACTGATCGCGCACGCCGAGGCGCAGCAGCGGCGGTGCGTTGGCGATCCCGGATACGCATTCGGCGACGGCGCTGCCTAGCCCGCCGATGACGCTGTGTTCCTCCACGCTCGCCAGCAATCCCACCTCGCCCGCCGCCTTTTGCACCGCCGCCTCGTCCAGCGGTTTGATCGTCGAGACGTTGACCACGCGGGCTTCGATCCGGTCCTGCGCCAGCAGTTCCGCTGCATCCAACGCCTTGCTCACCATGTGGCCCGTGGCAAAGATGGCCACGTCTCCACCGTCTCGCAGCGTCGCCGCCTTGCCGATCTCGAAGCGGTACCCCTCGGCGAACAAGCGCGGGACCGGGTAGCGGCCCAGGCGCATATAGACCGGGCCGGGCCAGTCGGCAATGGCGAATGTCGCCTGCCTCGTCTCCACCTCGTCCGCCGGCGAGACGACGGCCATGTTGGGCAGACTTCGCATAAGGGCTATATCCTCCAGTGACTGGTGGCTGGCGCCATCTGGGCCTTGCGTCAGTCCCGCGCTGGAACCGACCAGCTTCACCGGCAGGCCAGGGTAGGCGATCTGGGTGCGGATCGGCAGGTAGCAGATGCTGGTGATGAACATGGCAAAGCTGTTGCAAAAGGGGATCAGGCCCGTCGCGGCCATGCCGGCGGCCGTGCTCACCATGTCGGCTTCAGAGATGCCCACGTCGATAAAGCGCTCGGGGAACGCGTCCCGGAACAGTGCGGTGCGCGTCGATTTGTAGAGATCGGCGTCCAGCACGACGACCTCCGGCCTTTGCAAGCCGAGTTCGAGCAGTGCCTCTCCATAGGCGTATCGCGTCTCTGTCAGTTTCGGCATCTCATCCGCCCTCCGTCATCGCGAGCGTGGCCTTCACCTCGCCGAGCGCGCGCGCAAACTGCTCCTCGTTCAAGGAGGCGTTGTGGAACTGTGGTTGCCCTTCCAGGAAGGAGACGCCCTTGCCCTTCACCGTGTGGGCGATAATGACGGCGGGCTGCTGCGTCTGCTCGTCGGCCCAGTCCAGCGCTCCACAGATCGCGGCCATATCGTGGCCGTCGATCTCGAGAGCGGCCCACCCAAAGCTGACCCAGCGTTCCAGAAGTGGATCGAGCAGCTTGCCGCACTTGGTCTCGTCCATCGCCTTCAGACCGTTGCGGTCGACGATGGCCACGAGGTTGCCCAAACAGTGCCGCGCCGCCGTCATCACTGCCTCCCAGATCTGTCCCTCTTGTAGCTCGCCATCGCCCAGAAGGCAGTAGACGTTGTACGAGAGGTCGCGGATGCGGGCGGCCAGCGCCATGCCGTTGGCATAGGACAGCCCTTCTCCCAGGGCGCCGGTGCAGCCCTCCAGGCCCGGCGTCAAGTGCATGGCCGGGTGGCCCTGGAGGCGGCTGCCCAACTGCTTTAGCGTCGCCAGCTCCTCCAGCGGAAAGACGCCCAGCATGGCCAGCGCCGCGTATTGCGCGGGTACCGAGTGGCCCTTGCTCATCAGGAATCGGGCGCGCTCGGGCCAGCCGGGATTGTGCGGATCGTAGCGCATCTTGTAGAAATAGAGCGCCGTGACAATGTCGGCGGCGGAGAGTGAGCCGCCAAAGTGGTGTGTCTTGTTCGATCCCATCATGGTGACGATGTTCAGGCGCAGCTCGGCCGCCTTGCGGCGCAGCCCGGCGATTTGGTCCGGTGAGATGGTCATAAGCCCCCCTGTTTTCCTAGACAGCGGTCCATCCGCCATCCACCACCAGCGTGTGGCCGGTGACGAAATCGGACGCCGGGCTGGCCAAAAAGACCACGGCTCCGGCGATGTCCTCCGTCTCGGCCATGCGCCCCAGGGGAATGCGGCGCAGGATACTCTCGTGCACATCCTTGTCCTGCACCAGCTCCTCGACCAGTGGCGTCCTCACGTAGGTAGGTGCGACGGCGTTCACGTTGATGGAATGGGGTGCCCATTCGAGCGCCAGCACACGGGTGAGGTTGACGACGGCTGCCTTCGTCGCGCAGTAGACGGCGCGCTGCTGGTCGCCCACCAGCCCCATCTGTGAGGCCACGTTGACGATCTTGCCCCCCTGTCCCCGCTCGATCATGTGTTGCCCCACAGCCTGGGAGCAGAAAAAGACCCCCTTCTGGTTGACGCTCACGATGCGCTCCCAGGCGTCCTCCGTGACGTCCACGGCGAACTGGCGGATGTTTATCCCGGCGTTGTTGACCAGGACGTCGATACGGCCCCATTCGCCCACGACCTGCTCCACCATGGCCCTGATGGAAGGGAGCTGGGTCACGTCGAGCGAAACCACCAACGCGCGACGCCCGGCCGCTCGCACCTCTGCCGCTGTCTCTTCGGCGTCGCCTTCTCTGCCGGGCAGTTCTGTGGTGACCACGTCTGCACCGGCGTGCGCCAGGGCTATGGAGAACGCCCGCCCCATGCCACGCCCGGTCCCGGTGACGATGGCAACCCGGCCATCCAGGCGGAATGTGGGAAATCTTGTTTCATTTGCCATTTTTGTCGCCTTACCTGTCATCAATTTTTCAGCGCCCACCAGTATATGCCAAACGAGAGCATTAGTCAATTTCAGGTCTCACACAAAGCCAAGTCGCCAGATTACTGACTACTCTGCTCGGCTTGGATTACGGCTGCTTTCAGCCGCTTAATCCAAGCCTTTGGCAGCGAACAGCGGCGCTTTGCAGATCAAAGAGTCAAACCCGCGTAGTCTTGCTCGCTGAGCCGCCGGATTACAATCCAGCGGGGGCGCACAGCTCGGCGTGAAAGGCGCGCAGTGTTTGGATCGTGTTCTCAAAAGCTCATCGAGTGCCTCACGCGCGATTCACCGTTCGCCCGGTGGGTTTGTCGGAGGTGATCTGTCCTCTTTCGTCCTGAACCTCTCGTATTCGGGGGGCAATCTGATTCCAAAGCGTTGGCAGAGCAGCCTCACGTCGTGATAGTCGTCCTCGTCGAGTTCGTATCCCGCGTGGAATTTTACCATCCACTCGGGTGATATGCATTTGACCGGGCGGCCTTTGATCGAGCCTGTTCCGGTCAACGAATCACGCGGGTATTCGACGCCGTACACGAGCTTGCCGCTTGAATCGAACGTATACGAATGAATGTCTATCAGGTGCCCTTCGTCGTCGCCCAGAACAAAGTTGCAATCCCGGGTGTCATCACGCGGTACGTCTTTATACCCCCTCGCCTCGAGCAAAGCCCGAATCTGAGCCACGTCTTTGTGCTGCACTGCGATATCCAGATCGGTATGAATCCGCGTCTGTTCCCCTAGCAGGGCATCGACGCCCCATCCTCCATCGATGCAGAGATCGATCTGGTTTTGATCGAGCAGCTCTACGAACGCGATCACGTCATCCGCGGTCATTTCGGGATTCTCTTTCGACGTATCATCTCGATAATCCGGGGGGCGGGGGGGGGGGGGGGGGGGGCGGCGCCCCCCCCCCCCCC
>CAZWPV010000038.1:0-11519 GCA_964635485.1 uncultured Anaerolineales bacterium | reverse complement strand
GGGCTTTCGCAGCAATTAACAATCTGACATACCCAGATGTGGTGCATCTTGCCCATATCACCCCAAAATGTGGCGGGTGGAGCGTACAACCCGTGGGTTGCGAGAGCGCAACTCATTTTTCGCGAGGCCGCAACCCACTTACTGACCACTAGATGTGGTAGCCCGGCAAGGATTGACCAGCATATATGCGAGCGAACAAACGTTTCTATTCGCTGCGAAAGCCCTTGACAAGCAAGCGGCTTGACAAGCAAGCTAGGCCACGTATACTTGACCTCGATGGCCGACAACGTGCTGGACGCGACGCAGCCCGAGGAATTGGACGAATTCGGGCCAGAAACAGCGGAGGAGCAGCAAAGTTCGCGCCTCCTCCGATGGCTCGCCAGTCCTTTCGTCTGGTTCCGGGATCGCGTCGCCTCCACTTGGCGCTGGCTGGTCAGGCCGAACGAGGTTGGGAAGCCCGTCACGCTGCGACCGAGTGGCGTGCGGGTGCTCGTCCTGCTGATCGTGGGCAACCTGGCCATGCTGGGGCTTTTGAGCTACGCGCTCTACCAAACCGCCACGATGCCGCCGATCGAGAGCCCACCCAAGCTCGTCGTCGTCACGCCGACGCCCGAGCCCACCCCCCCGCCCCGCCCCCCCCCCCCCCCCCGTGGGAGCGGGGGGGGGGAAGCCCGTAACCAGCGGCGCCACCCCCACCCCCTTTGGCAGCGGCGGGGTCATCGCCTTTACCCTGCGGCGCAACGGCAACTCCGACATCTACGCCCTCAACCAGGCCGACCGGCAACTGGTGCAACTGACGTATGATCGGGCCGAGGATCGCGACCCCGCCTGGTCGCCCGACGGCGACTATGTCGCCTTCACCTCCAACCGCTCCGATAACTGGGATATCTACTTACTCGACCTGGTCAGCGGCGCGCTGATCCGCCTGACCCAAAATCCCGGCTTCGACGGCAATCCCAGTTGGTCGCCCGATGGCCAGTACATCGCCTTCGAGTCCGACCGCTCCGGCAACCTCGACGTCTACATCATGAGCACCTCCGGTGGAGAGCTGCAGCGCGTCACCACCAGCCGCACTCCCGATTACGAGCCTGCCTGGTCGCCAGATAGCCGCGCTATCGCTTTCACCTCCTTCCGCGATGGCAGCAAGGACATCTACCTCTACCTGGTCGAGGAAAGAGAGACGATCACCGTCACCAACAGCCCCGACGTGAACGAGGATTACGCCGATTGGTCGCCCGACGGCACGCGACTGGCCTACGTCAGCGGGCCACGCGGCAACCTCTCCATCCAGATTACGACCTTCGACTGGGACGCGATGGAGGCCGGGCAAGGGCAGACCGAACTGTTCGGCGCTGGCGCTTCCCCCGCTTGGGCGCCCGATGGACAGAACCTCATCTACATCGCCTACGATCGGGAAGGACGCAGCCACCTCATCGCAGCCGGCATGACGGGCTGGGCGATTTCCCAAGAAGTCTACAACATCGACGGGCGAATGGACGATCTGGCGTGGACGGATCTTGCACTCTCCCCGCGCGTCATCGCCCGCATCCAGGCCGCCGTGCCGGCCAACTCTCCCCCGCTCTACGTGGAGCTGGTGCAGCCGAAGCCCGCCTCGGGGCCATCGTACAAGCTCGTTCCGCTCCTGGGCGTCACAAGTGAGGACGAAGAGGAAAGCACGGAGGGAGAAGAGGTATTCCTGATCTCTGACCGGGTGAACGACAGTTTTGACGCGCTGCGACAGCGGGTGATCGAGGAGGCAGGATGGGATTACCTGAGCACCCTGAGCAGTGCGTGGCTGCCGATGACGTATACTCCCCCCTCTGGCCACTCGCGCATGAACTGGCACGTCTGCGGCAGAGCGATCGGGCTGGATCAAGGCCCGTACGAACCAGAGACGTCGCAGATCGAGCTGGTGCGGGAAGATGTAGGCAGCACCACCTACTGGCGCGTCTTTATCCGCGCCGCCGGGCAAGACGGGAGCATGGGCGAACCCCTGCGCGAAGGCGTGTGGGACTTGCACGCCCGCGAGGGAGGCGGAAGCGCCCTCGTTGAAGGTGGCGCGACCAAGGAGCGCATCCCGTCCGGCTACTACGTGGACTTGACGACGCTCGCCGGCGACTATGGCTGGGAGCGGTTGCCCTCTCTGTGGCGCTGGCGCTACTCCTGGCCCGATATCTGGTGGTGGGAGTTCCAAAAAACCGACGGCCTGGGTTGGTGGGAGTGCATGCTAGAGATCTATGAGCCCGAGGAGATCGAGGCGTCCTTTGGGCCAATCCCGGGGCACAAGGACTGAAATGGCTGCAAGCGTCGTCATCCTGACCGGAGAACGCGGCGTGGGCAAGACTACCGTCTGCCGTGAGACCATCGCGCTAGCCAAAGCCGGGGATTACACGTGTGGCGGCATCCTGACTTTGATCCAACCCGATGGAGAGCTGGATGTGCTCGATGTCAGCAGCGGCGACACGCGCCGGTTGACCCTGCCACCCGACGTGAAACCGGCCATCGTCCAGGGTCGCTTCCACTTCACCCCCGAGACCTTGGGCTGGGGAAACATGGTGCTGGCTCGCGCCACGCCTTGCCAGTTGCTCGTAATAGATGAACTGGGGTCGCTGGAGATAGAACAAGGGAAAGGCTGGACGAAGGCATCCGACGTGCTGCGCAGGGGCGACTTTGCGCTGGCGCTCGTCGTCGTCCGCCCAGAGCTGGTGGTCAAGGCCCAAATGCGGCTGCCCGTCGGCGCGATAGCCATCCTCGCCGTGACGCCAGAGGATCGAGACGGCTTCCCCTCGACACTGCTGGACATGCTGGAGAGGGAAATTGGCCCGCCGCCGAGCGGATAACCATCCGGCGATCTCCTACGCTGAAAGCTGCGCCAACTGCTGCTCAGTGTGCTTCAGGTCGGCAGCGGCCCCTAGCTGCTCAAATATCTGCCGGGCCTTGTCCAACTCCTGGAGAGCTTCCTTCGGCTTTTGCTGCGCCAGCCACAGCAGACCGCTCCAATAGGCCGTGCGCCCGGTTTCCAACTGCGAGCCCCGGCCCTGAAAGATGACGGTGCTGCGCCTCATGTGACGGTGGGCGGCCTCCAGGTCGTCGCCTGCCACAGCGATACGCCCCATCAACCGCTCGTATCGCCCCCATTCGAGCGAGTCGCCCTCTTCCGTCCCGGTCGTCTTGCGCAACAAATCGCAGCAGCGATCAGCCCACTGCCATGCCCCGTCGATCTGGCCCTGCTCCAAGTGCAAGATCCCCTGCAGACAATAAGCCTCGCTCAGATTCACGTCAGCTTGCGAGCCGACCTCCCCATACAAAGGAATAGCCGCATTCAAATGCTGGCTGCAATCATCCCACCGTCCTTGAAGCAAGCGGAGCCGTCCTAGGTTCACGTGTGCTTGCGCCAAGTCGTAAGGATGGGTAATGCGCTGGGCGATTTCAAAGCTGCGTTGCAAGTTATCCTCGGCCTTGTCCCAGTCGCCACGGTCGGTGTACAGCACCCCCAGGTTGGTGTAAACCTGGGCCAATCCTTCCACCTCGCCGATGCGTTCGTACAACGCGACCGCGCGCTCGTAATCGGACAGCGCGCCATCCCAGTCCCCGCTGGCCCACTTGATGCGAGCCAGATGGTTTAGAGAGCTAGCGTAGCCGACGATGTCCCCCAGCTGGCTGCGATGCCGCAGGGCACGCTCGACGCACTCGACTGCCTGCTTCCACTCACCGCGCTCATAGTGCACGATACCCAATCGGTCAAAGATAGACGACAACACGTCATAGTGCCCTGAGGTGCCGACCAAATCAAGTCCCTGTCCCAGCCAATCACGCGCTGCGGCCATGTCGCCCCGGCGAAGGCTCAACCATCCCAGTTCCGAGTAGATTTGAGCCCGCAACTCGGGGAGCTTGACACTGGCCTGGCTGAGTTGGGCTAGCGCCTGCCGCAGCCAGCCATCGGCCTCCTTCATCTCACCACGTTTGTCCCACACCTGTCCCAACCTGAGCATCGCCCAGGCACGGGCCTGCGGCGCTGCACTGGACCATTCCTCCAGTGCAGCTTGATAACAAGCGACTGCCTCGTCGTACTCGCCGACGTGCTGGAGTACCTCGCCCAGACCAATGGCTGCTTGCCAGCGCTCGGCCCCGTAGCCGCCCAGGTGTTGTGATATCTGCAACGCCCGGCTGTAGTACTCGATGGCCTCACGATTGGCAAAGCGCTCGCGGGCGCGCTCGCCCGCCAGCAACGCGTAACGCATCGCCTTGGCACGCACGTAGGCGCGGTCGTAATGCAGCGCTAACACCTCGGCGTGGTTCCTCAGATCCTCGGCGCAAAGGTACTCGATACACTCGGCCACCGTGCGATGCAACGTGGGGCGCTGGCTGCGCAGCAAACTGTTGTAGATCGTCTCCTGCGTAAGGAGATGGCGAAAAGCATACGTACCCTCGCCAGCCTGGGGCTGCTCCACCAGCATCCCCAGCGCCGTGAGCCGCTCCAACAACGGTACCACGTTAGTCATGCCATGGAGCCGGCGCTCGACTTCCTCCAATAAGCGGGCATCGAACTGCACGCCGATGACCGCCGCATCTCGCAGAACCTGCCGCAGGCTCTCCGGCAGGCGATCGACGCGCGCCATCATCAACCCGCGTAAGGTGGCCGAGATCTCTAGCGTCTGCCACTCCACAGCAGAGGACACACGCCACTGGCCGTCCCCCAGGCTCAACACGCCCTTCTCAATCAGCATGCGCACAAACTCTTCGATGTAGAAGGGATTGCCCTCGGCACGGGTCAAAATAGTGCTCACGAGATGCTCCGGCATCTCGCTCAAATCGACCAAGTGACCGAGCAACGCCCGGCTATCTTCCGGCGAGAGAGGCTTCAACTCCAGGGAAAGATGCACCGGCACAGCTAAACGCTCATCCGCCAGCGGGACCGCGAGAGACAAAGGAGCCTCCGGTTGAGGTCGCACGGTGACGCACAGCAGCGCGGGCGCTTCGTGGATGACATCGATCAGCGATTGCAATGCATCGCGCGAGAGATCGTCGGCCCAATGGAAATCCTCAAGCACCAACACGACCGGCCGCTGGCGGGCCTCCCCCACCACCCACTCACGCAAAGCCAGAACAGTCAGTTGTTTGATGCGCCCCGGCTCCAGACCACGCGAAACGGCACTCTCTTCCGGCTCAAGCGCCCCCACCATCTGCTGCAAGAAAGGCCGTAGGTCGGGCGACACTTGAGCGTCCCATTCGGCATCCGGGGGATGGGCCAGTCGCACGTTCTGCAGCAGAGAACGAAAGATGCCATAGCCGACCCCCTGCGCATAAGGCAACCCACACCCGTGCCAAATTGTAACCTGGTCGGGCGAGGCCGTCGAGAGCCACTCGGAGACCAAACGCGACTTGCCCAAGCCTGCCTCTCCTTGGATCACCACCAAGCGGCCGTGCCGGTCGTCCAGAAAGGCGGTCATCAAGGCGCACAATTGATCCAACTCGGCGTCGCGCCCCAGGAGAATGGCCGTGACGCCCGCCACGCCCCTCATCGGCAGCGGCTCAGAGCGGGTGCCTACCGCCTCGTAGACGGCCATAGGCTCGGCGACCCCCTTGATCTGGGTCATGCCCATCGCCTGGAAGTTGAACAGCCCCTGTGTCTGCTGATAGACGCGGGAGCTGATCAGGAGACTGCCGGGGCGGGCCAGCGCCTCCAGTCGCGCCGCCAGATTGACCGTCTCACCGATGACGGTATAGGCCGCCTGCTCGTCGGTGCCGAGGATGCCAGCCACGACCGGCCCACAGTGGATACCGATGCGAATCCGCAGGGGAGCGCCCAGTTGGGCGCGGGCAATAGGCTCAAACTCGGCCGCCGCCTGCTGCATATCCAGCGCAGCGCGAACGGCCAACTCCATATCGTTCTCGTGAGCAACGGGAGCCCCAAAGACGGCCATCAAACCGTCGCCCGCGAACTTGTCTACCAAGCCGTCGTAGCGATAGACGCATGCCGCCAGGCGGCCCAGCAGGTCGTTGATCAGGTTAAAGACCGACTCGGCGTCTAGTGATGCCGCAAGCCGAGAAAAGTTGACCGTATCGGCAAAGAGGACAGCCACCTCGCGGCGCTCGTCGCGCAGCCGCTCCTGATCTCGCAAGACTCCCTCGGCTATCACGGTGGGAACATATCGGCGCAGGCGGCGCACGGTCTCCTGGGTCGCAGCCAACTCGCGCCGAATTTCGGCCTCTTCCTCGGTAGAGGATGTCTCCTCGAGATTCGTGAGATCGGCACCACAGACGTAGCAGCGCGACTCGGCCTCAGGATAAGGAAATCCACACTCGGGACAGCGCTTCAACATTCACCTCATAGGAACATGAACAGCATGTTTATTCTAACACACCCTGCGTCCCGTGCCAACTCGCTCGTGAGTGACTTTTTCAGCTTGGGGACAAGTGTAGATTCGCATTTTGGGCCTTGACGCAGAACATTTGTTCTTGTATAATAGAAGCATCTGGTTGAAAACGGCGTCACATCCATGCCTGAACTACCCGAAATCCTTATCTTTGCCCAGGATATGCAGAAGGAACTGACCGGCAGGACGATCGGCGGCATTGAGATCGTACAGCCCAAGTGCCTGAACGTATCGGAGGAGGAATTTCAGACCGCGCTGACGGGCGCAGAGATCCGCGACGTCACGCCGCGCGGCAAGTGGCTACAGGTCGAGACGACACGGGGCTGGCTGCTGCTCAACCTGGGGATGGGCGGCGAGATACTGCTGACCGACCGGGACAATCTGCCGGAGAAGTACCGCCTCGTCTTTGACCTAGAGGGCGGCGACTGTCTGGCGATCAACTTTTGGTGGTTCGGCTACGCGCACTATGCCGTCAATCTGGCCGATCACAAGATGACGGCTCAACTCGGCCCCAACGCGCTCGGCCTGACGTTGGATGAATTCCGAGAGCTGTTGCGCGGGCGGCGCGGCGCAATCAAGACATTTCTGCTCAACCAGAAGCACATCGCCGGCATCGGCAACGTGTACGTGCAGGATCCGCTGTTCAAGGCCGGGATTCACCCACTGCGGCCCATCAACACGCTGAGCGATGAAGAGGTGGCCCGGCTTTGGAGAGCGCTTCGAGAGACGCTGCAGGAGAGTCTCGACCAGGGCGGCAGTGCGTGGGAACGCAACCTGTATGACGAGAAGGGCAAGTGGGACGAAAGCTTCTTCTTGATCGCCTATCAGGAAGGGAAGCCGTGCCCAACGTGCGGCACGACCGTGGAAAAAATAAAGACCGGCAGCACCAGCAGCTACATCTGCCCGGCCTGTCAGTCGCTGGAAAGTTAACCGAGTGCAATCGTAAGGAGGTCAAAAATGGCAGAGCACCTTTCAGAAAGGCAGAAGAGAATCATCAAGTTTCTCGGCGAGTATGTCGAGGAAAACGGCTACCCGCCTTCCATCCGCGAGATCGGCGCTGCGGCGGGAATCAGCTCCACCTCCGTCGTGAGCTATAACCTGAAGCGGTTGGAGGAGAAAGGCTACATCAGCCGCGACAGGGAAATCTCGCGCGGGCTAAAGCTGGCCACCCCGGGTCGCCAAATGGCTCCACAGGCACTGGTTCGCATACCGCTCCTGGGGCGCATCGTGGCCGGCGAGCCGATCCCGGTACCCAGCAGCGACTTTGCGCTGATGGGCGACGAGACGGTCGAGCTGACCCGCGACATCCTGGGAGACCCGGAAGGGCTGTACGCCTTGCAGGTGCAGGGGGACTCGATGATCGACGCGCTGATCAACGACGGCGACATCGTCGTCATGCGCCACCAGCAAAAGGTGGAAAACGGCGAGATGGCGGCCGTGTGGCTGAAGGAAAACGAGGAAGTGACGCTCAAGCGCTTTTACGACGAGGGCGCACAGGTACGGCTGCAACCGGCCAATCCCACGATGAGACCGATCTATGTCAACCCGCGCCAAGTAGAGGTGCAGGGCAAAGTCGTGATGGTGGTCCGCCAATTGCAATAACTGCTGCTCTACGAGCCTTTGAGAGACCCGGTTGAACGCCCGGGTCTCTCCTGCCCACCCCAAGCGCCATCACCCCCAAGAACCCCGGATTTTCAGATTCTGACGGTACTTATCCCAAATTATCCCAAATTCTTTTGGGATAAAAACGCCCGTTTTCCGCTTGACTTAGAACAGATGTTCTGGTATGATGCATACACACAGCATAGAACATATGTTCTGAATCAGCAAAAGTATACAGGAGGACTCGTACAAAGACCATTGCAGGCTGATAGCATCCCCCCTTTCCCCACCCTTTTCCCCTTCCCCCTTCGGTTTCGCTTAGCACAAACTGGAGGGGGAAGGGAAGGGGCAGAGAGGTTGGGACGTCACTCTCGGCTCTGCACACTCAGCCAAATGGTAGCCGCGGGAGACATTGGGAGAGGACAAAGTGACAGGGATGCGTGAAAAGTTGGAATTCCAGGCAGACAGAATCGAGGCGGTGCTTTCTTCTCATAGGATACAGGCCCGGGTCACAGGCGGGACCGTGACCCCACGTTGGATTCGCTTTCAGGTGTTGCCAATGATAGGAGCCAAAATCTCCAAGATCAAAGGACTGAACGAGGAACTGGCCGCCGCGCTCGACGCTCCTAACTGCCGGGTGTCGCGGCGGGGGGCCACCGTAGACGTTGAGGTGCCGCGCGACGATCCCTTGCCGGTGCAATTGATGCCTCTCTATCGCCAGCTCAGCGAAGGGGATGACGGGACCGCAGGTATTCCACCGGTGACCGCCGTCCTGGGCCTGGCCGAAGATGGGGCCCCGCTCCTGATCCGGCTGCCTTCCCCCGACGTGGCCCACATCCTCGTGGCGGGGACCACCGGATCTGGAAAGACGGCGCTGATGCAGACCATGATCCTCAGCCTGGCAATGGCCAACCCCGCGCCATCGCCGTTCCAGATGGGACGGATGGGCACATCCGAAGCGGCCAGCGGGCTCAGGCTGATGCTGATCGATCCTAAGGGCTACGCCTTTGGCGTCTTCCAGGGGCTGCCGCACCTGGCGCGCGACGTCATCCAGGAAGCAGATGAAGCGGCTGAGGCCCTCCAAAGCCTGGTGCACCTGATGGAGAGGCAGGGCAGCGCCGATGGCTACCGGGGAAACGGACCGGCACTGGACGGGTGCACCCACGTCGTCGTGGTCATCGACGAAATGGCCGACCTGCTGATGGTCGGGGGGAATGAGATACGGTGGGCGCTGACCCGGCTGACGCAGCGCGGGCGCGAGGCGGGCATCCACATCGTCGCTGCCACGCAAAAGCCCTCGGCGGAGATATTGGGTCCGCTGATCAAGGCCAACTTTCCGGTGCGATTGGTCGGGCGAGTGACCAGTGCCAACGACGCCCGCACGGCGACCGGCTGGAGCGGCACGGGTGCCGAGCGTCTAATGGGCCGGGGAGACTTTCTGGCCGTGGCCGAGGGACGGGTGGTTCGTTTTCAGGCGGCGTACGTTTCACCGGAAGAGATACACCAGGTGACAGCCTACCTGGCACAAAACGAAGCGGTGACGCCCTCGATGCCGGTGTCCTGGACTCGACCCTTGGAGCGATTGGCAGAGGCATTTCGGGGAGGAGGCGTGTAGACAATGCAAATGGCACCACCAGATGATTACAGGGCAAGTGATTCACGCAAGCTCAAGACCTTTCTAGGATTTGTAGCGCTGACCTTTGCGGTGACGTTGGCGGTGATCATCGGCAATCGGCTGAGTGACCAGGCGCTGGCGGTGCTGGCCGGGGCGGTGTGCGGCGTGGGGGCAGCGATCCCCACCAGCCTGCTCATCGTCGCCATCGCGCGCCGGCGGGACAAGCCGCCGGATCAACCACCGCTGTATCAGCAGCAGGCAGACTGGAACAGTCCGCGGGCATATCCACCGGTGATCGTGGTCGCACCACCAGGCATGCAGCAACCGCATAACTGGAACGGGTATCCACCCTCGTTGACCGCACCGATTCAGCGGGAGTTCACCGTGGTTGGAGGGGCAACTTCAGACAGGGAGGCAAAGTCACATGAGCGGTATTCTTAGTCTTGGACGGCAACCGCGAGCGAGACGCAGTGGCAAGAGTCGCAGACGACGCAGCGAATCTATCGACATGCGAGAGCGCCGACATGGCTATTTCCCCAAGCTGTTCGTTTGGCGAGGGCATCGCTATCGCGTCAACGCCGTGGAACGCTGCTGGACGGTCTCGCGGCGCGGCGGAGGCAACAGGGTGGAGCGGCACTGCTTCCGCGTGCGCTGTCCCGAGGGCACGTTCGAGGTCTACCAGGACGTGCGGTATAACACGTGGCACATGCAGAAGCAGGTGGCGTAGCCATGAAAGAAGGGCTGCTGTGGTACGACGATTCCGGGCGCGATCTGGCCGATAAAGTCGGGCAGGCGGCACGTAGATACCGAAAAAAGTTCGGCGCGACGCCCGATATCTGTTATGTTCATCCTTCGGCGTTGAGCGGTAACGGTAAGGTTCACCAAGTGGGGAAAGTGCGCGTGTCGTCAAAACCTTCTGTTCTACGGCATCATTTTTGGTTAGGACAAGAGAAAATCGACAAAAGGGCATAAAGTGGTGTACTTGGAATGATTGAGTGTCCTCTTATTTAGCACTGATCTTGCGGAGCTGTTGTCCCGCGCTCTGGAGTAGTTGATGGCACCACTAATTCTTCCCCTTCAGCAGGCGAGAGCATTTTAACCATACCAATTTCACCCTCCGACGCATACCCGATAAGATTCAGCATTGTTGAATATCTCTCCTCGAGAATCTCGATCAGCCAGAACAAGAAGAGCAAAAGAATCGAAGGCGTAGCATCTGTACAGACAAACAGAGCGCTTCCCTCTTTCCCTTCACCCCAATGGGGTTTGGTCTTGTAGTTGAACAGCAAGCCGTCCGTCAGCACACAGACCAAATCAACTCTTTCCCGTGGTGGTACAGGCTTATTCTCCCGACGCAGCGCATGTGCTGCCGTCTCTATACGAGGTGTCTTCCGATATCGGGAGCGGTATGTAAAGATGCTTCCAGCTATTGGTTCACTGCGCACTAAATGCTTAACTGACCGAATATTGTCAACCCCTTTTGATAATGAATCAGCATCAAAGACCGATTTAACCTCGATGACCCCAAAGACTGACTCCGCTGGAAAAAGCTGATAGCCCTCTTCTGCTAGAAGCACAGGACAATTGAAAGCGTCATATATTACAACATCGCACTGCCTGCTCATATTGCCAGCTTCGTCAAGTATATGACCAGTGCCAAGAGCATACTTCTTTGGCAAATACTTGTCGAGAAAAGCCTTAAGTGCATTCTCCCGCAACCCTCCACGCTCACCTGCATGTTCAACCTGGGCTTGTATCTGATCAAAATCGGTAAGCAGTCGATTCCCGATACCCTGAAATATCTCCGTTATATCCATTTGACGATTCTAATCTCTTATGCTTCGGACTCCGCCAACCCTGCCACCAGCAGGTCGAGCGCCACCTCCGGCTCGATCTCACCGCTCTTGATGGCTACGTCTGTATCG
>CAZWPV010000037.1:0-11585 GCA_964635485.1 uncultured Anaerolineales bacterium | reverse complement strand
CCGGAGCGCTATCTGCTCTTCGTCGGCACGATCGAGCCGCGCAAGAACCTATCCCGCCTGCTGGACGCCCTCGAGGCCGTTTACGCCGATGGGCTGACCGACGGGTGGGTCATCGTGGGCCGGCGCGGCTGGCTCTGTGACGACTTTTTCGCACGCTTGGAGAGTTCGCCGGTTCGAGAGGCAATCCTCCTCCCCGGCTACGTGCCCGATGAGGATTTGCCGGCCTTTTACGCCGGTGCACAGGCGCTCGTTCTGCCCAACGTCTACGAGGGCTTTGGCCTGCCAGTGCTGGAGGCAATGGCCTGCGAGACACCCACCGTGGTCTCCAATGCGTCGTGCCTCCCCGAGATCGGCGGGGAGGCGGCGCTGTACTTTGATCCCCTGGACGTGGAGGCTATGGCTGACGCCGTTCGCCGCCTCCTGCGCGATGCCGACCTGCAAGGCGAGTTGCGGGCGCGAGGATTGGCCCAGACGGCGCGGTTCTCGTGGGAGCGGGCAGCAGCCGAGACGCGGGCCGTGCACGACGCGGTGTTGGCAGATGTGTAGCGCTGCATTTTTGGACGCAGTCCGAAACTGCCAAGTAACTGCGGGCCAAGCCCGCAGTTACCCTTGACTTTTGCCCTGCCTGGGGTAAGATATGCCGCGAGTTGGCGGCGATCCTGCCGCCATCGCTCGTGGAACGAGGAGAGACGAATCGTGAGAATCTTGGTCACTGGCGGTGCCGGTTTCATCGGCTCTAACCTGGTGGACGTGCTGATGGAGCAGGGCCACGAGGTCACCATCATCGACAACCTGTCCGTGGGCAAGGCCAGCAACATCGAGCATCACCTGGCAAGCGACCGTTTCCACTTTGTCAACGACTCGATCCTCAACGTGCTCACGTTGGAGCGACTCGTCCGCCACACCGACCTGATCTATCACCTGGCGGCCGTGGTCGGGCCGAAATACGTGGTCGAGGATCCGTTGGGCACCATCGTCACCAACGTGCGCGGTACGGAGAACGTGTTGGAGCTGGCCTTCAAGTACTGGGTGCGGAGTATCGTCGCCTCCAGCTCCGAGGTCTATGGCAAGTCCGTCGCGGCTCCGTTGAGCGAGGACGACGACCGGTTGCTTGGTTCCACCACGGTGAACCGGTGGTCGTACTCCGACGCCAAGGCGATCGATGAGTATTTCGCTTTCGCCTACGCCAAGAAAGGGCTGCCCGTCTCCGTCGTCCGTTACTTTAACGCTTATGGCCCCAGGCTCGATCCCAGGGGATACGGCAGCGTCATCGCCAGGTTCATCTCGCAGGCGCTGTGCGGGGAGCCGATGACGATCTACGACGACGGCACGCAGACCCGCTGCTTCACCTACGTGGCCGACACGGTGGAGGGAACGATACTGGCTGTTACCGTTCGAGAGGCGGCGGGGCAGGTGTTCAACATAGGATCCGACCGGGAGACCAGCATCAACGAACTGGCACAGTTGATTCAGCGGCTGACCGGTTCGGCGTCAGAGATCGTACACCTGCCCTACGAGACCGCTTACGGCCCGGCCTTCGAGGAAACCCGCCGCCGCGTGCCGGACGTGAGCCGGGCGCGCGAGATCCTGGGGTTTGAGACCCGCACGTCCCTCGAAGAGGGACTGCGGCGGACGTTGGGGTGGTTCCGAGGGACGGCGGGCGACGAGGGGGACTGATGATCTGTGTGCGTTGCCGATTTTCAGAGAGGTTCACGTGATGAATTCGACCAAGCTTAGTGCGTTTTGCGACAAGGTTCTGGAGATCTGCTGGCTCCTGGCAGTGATCGTGACCCCGCTCTTTTTAAACGTCAACTCGAACAACGTCTTCGAGCGGGACAAGTGGACCACCCTGCGGACGATAGCCCTAGTTATGGCCGCCGTTTGGCTGGTGCGGTTGGTGGATGAGTGGGTCAGTAATGGAAAGCCAGGTTTGCGCATTACCTGGCGGATGCCCTTGGCACTCCCTATTTTTCTGACCATATTATCCTACCTGATCAGCACTATCTTTTCCGTCACTCCCTATATCAGCGTCTTTGGCGGCTACCAGCGGCTGCGGGGCGTCTTTTCTGCCCTCTCTTGCATCGTCATCTGCCTGATCGTCCTGGATCGATTGCAGACCCGGGAGCAGGTAGATCGTTTCATCACGGTCACGATTCTCAACAGCCTGCCGATTGCCCTGTATGGCTTCATCCAGCACAGCGGGCTGGACCCCTTGCCCTGGGGCGGGGACGTGACTCGACGCGTCGCCTCCAACATGGGCAATCCCATCTTTGTCGCCGCCTATATGATCATGGCCGCGATCCCCACTTTGGCCCGCGTGGTGGAGGCCTTCCAGGCCATCCTGACCGACGAGGAGACAGGCGCGGCGGACGTGCTCCGCGCCGCTGCCTACATCTTCCTGTTTCTGGTCCAGATCATCTCGATATTCTATAGCCAAAGTCGTGGTCCTTTAATGGGCCTCGTGGCCGGAATTGGCGTGTGGGCTTTTCTGGGGTTGCTGGCTCTCCAGCGTGGTGCTCAAAGAGAGCAACCCGTCCAATCCCGCGATCTGCTACGCGACTTGGGGCAGGGGTTGCTGTTTGGGCTCATAAGCGTGGTCGCGGCGGGCGTTGGCGGCGGGCTCTTTTACGTCATCGGCGAAGGGATCGATGCCTTGTGGGGTGGCCAGCTTCCTAAAGTGCCCATGTGGGCTGCCATCATCGGGGCTATATTAGCATTCCTCTTTGTGTGTGGGGCGTTCATCATCAACCGACGGGGCTGGCGCTGGCTGTGGGCCGGTGCGCTTCTGCTCTCTGTCATGTTCGCCGTCTTTTTCATGCTGATTAACCTGGTCGATCCAATCCACGAGTGGAGCAAGCAGATGCCCTTCTTGGGCCGGCTGGATGATGTGCTGTACGGATCGGGTGGCACGACCGGCAAGGTGCGCGCCTACATCTGGGAGGGGGCTCTCGATATGATCCTGCCGCACGAGCCCATCGAGTTCCCGCCGACGGCAGACCACCCTGACTGGCGGCCGGATACCTTCAACTTCTTGCGCCCGATCGTGGGCTACGGCCCGGAGTCTATGTACGTGGCCTATAACCGCTTCTACCCGCCGCTGCTGGGTCACGTCGAGTCCCGCACAGCCACCCCCGACCGCTCTCACAACGAGACGTTGGACACGTTGATTATCACCGGCCTGCTGGGCCTGGCCGCCTATCTGTGGGTGTTTGGCGCTATCTTCTACTATGGTCTGCGCTGGTTGGGTTTCCTGCCTGCTGACTGGCGACGCATTCTCTTCTTTGCCCTGCTGGTGGGTGGGGCTGTGGCCGCCGTCGTCATCTCTGGAATTCTTCTTGGGTTTCACTTCTTTGGCCTGGCTATCCCGGTCGGTATGGTGGGGGGGCTTTTCGTCTATCTCGTCGTGTACGCCTTTTCCTTGTACTGGGAGCCCGAGGCGCTGCCCGACGTCAATCCTCACTTTGGCTTGCTCAGCGGCATCCTGGCTGCCGTGGTGGCCTACTTCATCGAGGTTAACTTTGGTATCGCCATCGCTTCCACGCGTACCATCCTCTGGACGCTAGTCGGAATACTCGTGGTGATCGGCATGGGTCAGATGCAAGATCGCGCCGTGGAGTCGCAGGAACGAGCGGCGGAAGCAAGTGAGCCAAGAGGGAGAAAGCGCAAGAGACGCAAGAAACGCCGCAAGGTCGTGACGCGGTCGTTCCCCGCCTGGTTGGGACCTACACTGGCGGTGGGCGTCATCGGCGGCTTTATCCTGGGTACGTTGGCCTTTGACTTTATCAGCACGAACCCCAACCCACAGCCGTTCAACATCGATGCTTGGGCGATTGTCTGGCGTGCTCTAACTGTCCGACCCTTTCATGAAAACGCCGTTTCTTATGGCGTGTTCATGATCTTTGCTTTTACCTGGTTAATGAGTGCGGTTGTCTTTATAGCCCAGATGGCCAAGCAAGGCGCGTTCCGCAGGCGCGAGTGGGATTGGGCGTGGGCGGCGGGCGTTTATCTGTCCACCTCGTTGGTGGTGGGCATGGGATTCGCACTGGTGATGGCCAGTCGTCACGTCTCCCTGGTCTACTTCCAGAGCGAACTCTTGCAAGGAGTCCAAAACCAGACTCTGACCTCTCAGGAGTATCTGGCCGGGGTGGTAACCTTTGCCGACTTTATAGCTGGTCACTTGACCACCTACTATGTCTTTATCGTCTTCGTCCTGGTCGCCGGTGGAGGGGCGCTCTACCTCGGAGTGCGGCAGCAGCCACAGATAGCTGCCCAACGGTGGGGTGTGGTCGCGCTCGTCGTGCTGGTTTTGGTGGTTGGCTACGTCGCCGTCGTGACCAACCTGCGTCCCATCCAGGCCGACATGGTCTACAAGGTGGCTCTATCTTACGAGAAGGAGAGTTTGCCGGAGGCGCTGGCGCTTTACGAACATGCCATCGCGTTGACTCCAAACGAGGACTTTTACTATTTCGAGTTGGGGCGGGTATATCTTATGAACACTATATCGTCGGATGGGCAGGCCGATCCGGGAAGGGCAGTCAAGGCGATAGAGGCGTTCATCGATGCCCAGAGCATCGCCTCGCTCAACACCGACCACGCGAAGGGCCTGGCCAAATCTTATCACGTGTGGGCCAAGATTGCCGCGGCTTCTGGCGATGTCGCGACGTACCAGGAGCGGCTCCAGCGCGCGGAGTACTATTATGAAATCGCCACGTCGCTCAGCCCCAACAATGCGTTTTTGCGGAACGAGTGGGTCAAGTTCTATCTGGAGGAAGGAAACTTTGTGCGCGCCCAGGAGGTGATCGCCGATTCGCTGGAGATCGACGCCGAGTACTATGATACCTGGATGTTGTTAGGTGACCTCCATCGCGCACAGGAGAACTGGGCCGAAGCTGCCGAAGCTTACGAGCGTGCAGTGGAGGTTGAGCCACGCCATGCCGATACCTGGAATCTCCTGAGCGGAATTTATATCGAGAAGCTGAATCGCCCTGCCGATGCCGCTAGGGCTTTTGTCGGCTTGGGTGATATGTACGTCGACCAGGGCTCGCTGCCCGAGGCTATCCAGGTGTACAACCAGGCGCTGAGCCTCGACCCCGGCTTGGACGATACCTGGGAGTTTCATTATAAGCTGGCCGAGGTCTACGATCGGATGGGGCAGAGCAGCCTTGCGATCCTCCACGCTCAGGAAGCGTTGAGGTTAGCGCCGGAGGAGGAGCGGGCCGATTTACAGCAGTGGCTGGCTGAGCTGCAGGCGGCGGAGGGTGTGAGGCCGTGACCGTCTACCTGCTCGTGTTCGCCGGCGCGTTGGTGCTGGCGATTGCCGCCACGCCGGCCGCGCGCTGGCTGGCCCCGCGAGCGGGTTTCATCGACCATCCCGAAGCCCGCCGCATTCACAAGCGCCCCGTCCCACGTCTGGGCGGGGCGGCCATCTATCTGGCCGTCATCGTCGCCGCCTTCGTTTTGGGCGATCAGTTCAACTTTGACGAATTCGGCATCATCCTAGTCGGTGCGACAGGGATGTCTTTCCTCGGTCTAGTCGACGACCGTTGGGGCCTGCGCCCGCTGGTCAAGGCTGTAGGACAGGTTCTGGCTGCCCTGCTGCTCTACTTCAGCGGCATACGCGTCGGGACGTTTCATCAGCCGATCCTCGACCTGTGTGTGACGGTGTTCTGGGTCGTTTACATCACCAACGCGATCAACTTTCTCGACAATATGGATGGCCTGGCCAGCGGCGTTTCTGCCATCGCGGCCGCCTTCTTCGCCCTGATGTGCGCCTTCAGCGGGCAATACCTGGTGGGGGCGCTGTCCGTCGCCGTGCTGGCGGCCTGCCTGGGATTCCTTTTCTACAACCTCAACCCGGCCAACATCTTTATGGGGGATTCGGGAGCGCTCTTTCTGGGATATATCCTGGCCGCCATCGGCATCAAGCTCAAGTTCCCGGATAACGTCACCTTCGTCACCTGGATGGTGCCAGTGCTGGTGATGGGCTTGCCCATTTTCGACATGGTGCTGGTTGTCGTCTCGCGCCTGCGGCGGCGACTCAATCCCGCCACCACACCGGGCAAGGACCACACGTCGCACCGCCTGGTGGGGGCGGGGATGACGCAGCGCGAGGCTGTACTGACGCTCTACGTCGTCTGCTTCGTGCTGGGTCTGTTGGCCACCTTTGTCACCCAGGCGTCGGTTGTGGAGGGCTACGTCGCCGGCAGTCTCGTCGTCCTGGCCGGGTTCTATGGCCTGTGGCGACTGGAGCGTCCTCCCTTCTGGCCCAACCACCTGGCAAGCTAGCCAACCGAGGAGTCCCATGTCCACTTTGCAAGACAAGATCGCAGATCGCTCCGTCCGTGTCGCCGTCATCGGCCTGGGCTACGTCGGCCTGCCTCTGGCGGCAGCGTTCGCCAAGGCAGACTTTTGCACGACCGGCATCGACGTCAATCACGGCAAGGTGGACGCGGTCAACGCCGGTCACAGCTACATCCCTGACGTCCCCGACGACGATCTGGCGACTCACGTCCGGTCGGGGCGGCTCGCGGCCACGTCCGACTACGACGTGGTGGGCGAGGTTGACGCCGCGTTTATCTGCGTCCCCACGCCCTATGACGCCCAGCGCGCCCCCGATCTCTCTTACATCGAGGCAGCCAGCAAGTCCATCCGTCCTCGCCTGCAACCGGGCCAACTGATCGTGCTGCAGAGCACGACCTATCCCGGTACCACGGAAGAGATCGTCCAGCCGATCCTGGAGGAGAGCGGCCTCAAGGCAGGCGTGGATTTCCACCTGGCGTTCTCGCCGGAGCGCATCGATCCCGGCAACAAGCAGTGGTCGGCCTACAACACGCCCAAGGTCGTGGGCGGCCTGACGCCGGCGTGCACCCGGTTGGCCGCCGACCTGCTGCGCCAGATGGGTGCTCCGGTGCACCCGGTCTCTTCCACCCGCGCCGCCGAGCTGACCAAGCTGCTGGAGAACACCTTCCGCGCCGTCAACATCGCTCTGGTCAACGAGCTGGCCCTGCTGGCAGAACGCATGGACATCGACTTTTGGGAGGTGGTCGATGCGGCCAAGACCAAGCCTTTTGGGTTTATGCCCTTCTACCCCGGCCCCGGCGTGGGCGGGCACTGCATCCCCATCGATCCCTACTATCTTTCGTGGAAGGCGCGCGAGTACGATTACTACGCCGAGTTCATCGAGCTGGCCGGGGAGGTCAACCAGGCGATGACGTACCACGTCGTGGACCTGGCGAGCCGGGCCCTATCCCTGCATGGGAAGCCCTTGAGCGGCGCGCGCGTGCTGGTGTTGGGCGTGGCTTTCAAGCGCGATATCGACGATGCCCGCAACTCTCCTGCCGAGAGAGTCATCGAGTTGCTGCTGAGCAGAGGCGCGCAGGTGGCCTATCACGACCCCTACGTGCCGAGCTTTCGGGTGGGGGGCAACGTCTTTCACCGCGAGCCGATCACCCTGGACTCGGTGGCGCTGACAGAGGAAGAACTCGCCGCCGCCGATTGCGTGGTCATCGTCACCGACCACCGCAGTGTGGACTATGAGCGGGTAGTGAGGCACGCCAAGCTGGTCGTGGATACGCGCAACACCACCGCCGGTGTGTCGGGCTATGGGGAAAAGATCGTGCGTTTGGGCGCACCGCTCCTCTTGTGAGATGTCAGAACAGCCTTTGCCCAACGGCGGCCAAGAGACTGCCCCCGAGGTTCCCCCGCCGCCGCCCACTTGGCGGCTGAGAGTCGTTCAATTTCTGACTGTCGCCGCCGTATTCGTCGCCCTCGGCGCGGCTGTCTACTTCCGCGACCGTATTCAGGATCTGAAGCAATATGGCTACGTTGCCGTCTTCCTGGTAAGCCTGATCAGTAACGCGACGGTGATTCTGCCTGTGCCAGGGCTGGCCGTCAATTCGGTGATGGGAGGGGTGTTCAATCCGTGGATCGTGGGCCTGGTCGGCGGGATGGGGCAGGCTCTTGGCGAGCTGACCGGTTACATGGCCGGTTACAGCGGCCAGACCTGGGTGGACGAAAACCCCACCTACGACCGCTTGGCGAGGTGGGTGCAGCGCCGCGGGCTGCTGACGGTCGCGGTGTTGGCCGCCATACCCAACCCCGCCTTCGATCTGGCCGGCATCGCCGCCGGAGCGCTGCGCCTGCCGGTGTGGAAGTTCCTGGTGGGGTGCGCTATCGGCGGAATCATCAAGAACACCGTCTTTGCCCTGGCCGGTTACTATGGGATCGGGGCGCTGTTCAATCTATTCGGCGGTTGACGACGGTCTAGGCGCGTGGTATAATCCGAGCGACAATCTGAACTTGTAAAGACGACGATCAGGAGGAGTAGGCGGGAGCGGTCCTGGCGAGCCTCTGGTCAGAACCAGGGGATAGAGAAGGGGGCCATCGGCTGCAAGCCCCCGCAGCGCCCACCGCCGAACGTCGCCTGGGAGTCGAGAGGGTCAACGGATACTCAGCGGATGGAACGGATTTAGCGGAGTGTTCGAGAGCCCTCTTCGGGTTCGCCCGTTATAGCGAGCGCCTTTGTTGGAAGGCGACTGAGCGTAGCAATGCTTTGCATTGCTAAACCAAGGTGGTACCGCGGAAGTTTGCCCCTTTCGTCCTTGGACGAGAGGGGCTTTTTGCATACCAAGATCGGAGGTAAAACTGATGTATGGGGTTAGCAAAACGCTATAAACCGAACGAGGTGGAGCCGCGGCTCCAGGCAAGTTGGCAGCAGGCCGGTGTCTATCACTTTGACCCGCAGGCGCAGGGGCCGGTCTATTCGATCGACACGCCCCCGCCGACCGTCTCGGGCCACCTGCACCTGGGTCACGTCTATTCCTACAGCCACGCCGATTTCATGGCCCGCTTCTGGCGCATGAACGGCTACAACGTCTTTTATCCTATGGGATACGATGACAACGGCCTGCCCACCGAGCGGCTGGTAGAGCGGCGATTGGGCATCCGGGCAACTGAGGTGGGGCGTGGGGCGTTCATCGAAAAGTGCCTCCAGGTGAGTGAGGAGGAGGAACGCGCCTACGAGGCGCTGTGGCAGCGGCTGGGGCTTTCCATCGACTGGCGTTACACCTATCGCACCATCGACGACCTCTCACGACGTACGTGCCAGCTTTCCTTTATCGATCTTTACCAAAAGGGGCTCGTCTATCACAAAGAAGCGCCCTCCATCTGGTGTCCTGAATGTGGCACGGCCATCGCCCAGGCCGAGCTGGCCGATTTGGAGAGGGAGAGCGTGTTCTACACGCTGGCCTTTCAACTGGAGGACGGCGAGACGCTGCGAATTGCCACCACCAGACCGGAGCTTCTCCCTGCGTGCGTGGCCGTGTTCGTCCATCCTGACGATGCGCGTTTCAAAGCGCTGGTGGGCCAGCGGGTGACTGTGCCCCTCTTTGGGCAGCAGGTGGAGGTGCTGGCAGACTCCGGCGCCGACCCCGAGAAGGGCACCGGCGTGGTGATGTGCTGCACCTTTGGCGATACCGCCGACGTCGAGTGGTGGCACACGCACGATCTGCCTCTCAAGGTCGTCATCGGGCGGGATGGCCGGCTGACCGAGGGCGCGGGCGATTTTGCCGGACTGACCACAACCGAGGCGCGGCGGCAGATCGTCCTGGCGCTGGAGGGCAGCGGCCTCGTCCTCGAGCGCCGGCCCATCGCCCAATCGGTGCGCGTCCACGAGCGGTGCGATACGCCGGTGGAGTACATCGTGACCAAGCAGTGGTTCATCCGCCTGTTGGATGCCAGGGACGCGTTCCTTGAGGCGGGAGAAAAGATCGTCTGGCACCCGGCGCACATGCAGGCGCGCTACCGTGCCTGGGTGGAGAATCTGCACTGGGACTGGTGCATCTCGCGCCAGCGCACCTTTGGCGTGCCGTTCCCCGTGTGGACCTGCGACGGTTGCGGCGAGGTGATGCTGGCCGACGAGGCGCAGTTGCCGGTCGATCCGCTGGAGCAGCAGCCGGCACGGCCCTGCGCCTGCGGTTCCACGTCTTTCATGCCTGATCGGGACGTGATGGACACCTGGGCCACATCATCCCTCTCGCCGCAGATCGTGGGCCGCTGGCTGGCTGACGCGGGGTTGTATGAAAAGGTGTTTCCGATGTCCCTGCGCCCCCAGGCGCACGAGATCATCCGCACGTGGGCGTTCTACACCATCGTCAAGTCTCACTATCACTTTGGCGCGCTGCCCTGGAAAGAGGCTGCCATCTCCGGCTGGGGACTGGCGCCGGAGGGTGCGGGCAAGATCAGCAAGAGCCGCGGCGGCGGCCCGATGGCGCCGCAGGAGATGATCGAGCTGTACTCCGCCGACGCTGCGCGCTACTGGGCCGCCAGCACGGGCTTTGGCAAGGACTCGATCATCAGCGAGGAAAAGATACAGGCCGGGGCCAAGCTGGTCACCAAGCTGTGGAACGTGGCCCGTTTCAGCGAGCGGTTTGTGGCCGGAGCCGCAGGCTCCGTCGATTATCAAGTACCATCTGAGGCTCCGCCGCTTTCCCTGGCCGACCGCTGGATTCTTTCCAGGACCCAGCGGCTGGTCGAGTGGGTGACGGCGCTCTTTCGCGATTACGATTTTGCCGCGGCCAAGAGCGAGACGGAGGCCTTTTTCTGGCAGGTGCTGGCCGATAACTATCTGGAGATGTGCAAGCTGCCGCTCTATGAGGAGAACAGTCCCGGGGCGCGCTACGCGCTGCGCGCGGCGCTCCTGACCGTGCTCAAGCTCTTTGCGCCGTTTATGCCCTACGTGACCGAAGAGATCTACCAGGGATTGTTTGCGGCGGGCAGCGGTTCGATCCACCGGGCCAGTTGGCCCGTCGCGGACGAGTCCCTGATCGATGAGCAAGCAGAGGCCGCCGGGGACGTGGTGGTGGAGATAGCCACCGCGGTGCGCCGCTACAAGACGGAAAACCAACTCCGCATGGGCGCGGAGCTGGCGCGGCTGCAGGTGGCGGTGGAAGATGCGAGTCTACGTCAGACATTGGGTGAGGCCGTTGTCGATATCAGGAGCGTCACTCGTGCAGAGCGGGTGGAGATCGTCGAGCAGTTCGACGGCGACTTGAAAATTATCCAGGATACGGGTATTATCGCTGTAGCCCTGAAAGAATAGAACAACCGAAGGAAGGAAAAGATGACGGATAAGCTAGCCAAAGTATACAACCCCCAGGAACACGAGGAACGCCTCTACACGTGGTGGGAGGAGCAGGGTTTCTTCCGCCCGGAGAAGCAGCTCGAACTGGGTCTGGCAACCGAGGACGACCCGTGTTTTTGTATCACTATGCCGCCGCCTAACGTGACCGGCGTGCTGCACCTGGGGCATGCCATGACCGCCGCGGTCGAGGACCTGATGACCCGCTACTACCGCATGAAGGGGTATCAGGCGCTCTACCTGCCCGGTGCGGACCACGCCGGCATCGCCACGCAGAACGTGGTGGAGCGGGAACTACGCAAGGAAGGTCTGACCCGTCACGACCTGGGCCGCGAGGCGTTCGTCGAGCGCTGCTGGGAGTGGGCGCAGGAGTCACTGCGCGTCATCACCGAGCAGCACAAGCGGCTGGGCATCTCGTGCGACTGGGAGCGGGAGCGCTTCACGCTGG
>CAZWPV010000036.1:3758-11593 GCA_964635485.1 uncultured Anaerolineales bacterium | reverse complement strand
TCTCGTCGGTGGTCTCGCAGTAGACGCGGATGATGGGCTCGGTGCCGGAGAAGCGAATCAGGAGCCAGCCCTCGTCGTCTTCCAGGACGTACTTGTAACCATCAAGCGTCACGATCTCGGCAACCCTCATCCCTGCCAGCGTCTCGGGTTTGGCAGCATCCAGGTGGGCCTTGGCCTGGGGCCGCTTCTCACCGGGGAAGCGCGTGTCGACGCGATCGTAGTAGTAGGTCGCCCCCAGTTTCTCGTACAGGTGGGCGAGTAACTGGGAGGGCGTCATCTCCATATTCACCATAAAGTCAAGAAAGTACAGATTACCCAAGATGCCATCCCGCTCCGGCATACTGCCGCGGAAGGCGTAGCCGCCGCTCTCCTCGCCGCCGATGAGGGCATCAACCTCGATGAACTTGGGGCCGACGTATTTGAAGCCCACGCCGGTTCGATAGACAGGCACGCCGTACATCTGGCCCAGCTTTTCCAGCATCGACGTGGTGGAGATGGTCTTGACGATGGGACCGCGCTCGCCGCGCACCTCCAGCAGGTAGTAAGCCAGCAGGCCATAGACCTGCAACTGGTTGATGAACACGCCGTTCTCGTCGCCGATGCCCATGCGGTCGGCGTCGCCGTCCATGATCAGGCACACGTCGGCACCCAGTTCGACCGTCTTTTGCAGCCCGATGTCCACGTTGGGCGGGATCGGCTCCGGGCGTGTCATCTCGGGAAAGAGGGGGTTGTGCTCAAAGTGGATCTCGGTCACTTGCGTCTTGCCGCCGGCGAGGATGCGCGGGAACCAACCGCTCCCGCTGCCCCACATCGGCTCGACCAGGATATCAAGCCCGGCAGCCTTGATCGGCTCGATATCGATCAGTTTCCCGATGTGTTCCAGGTAGGCCGGCGCCGGGTCCCAGACCTCGACTTTGCTTGCCGCCTTGGCGTCTTCCAACGCCATTCGCTTGACGGCGGTGATGGGTGGGATGGCCGCCTCGATCTCCCTCAGACCGTCCGGAGCGACCGCTGCGCCGCGCTCGTCCCGCACCTTGAGGCCGAGGTCCCAGGGCGGGTTGTGGCTGGCGGTGATATTGATGCCGCCGGCAGCTTTACGCTCCACGACCGCGTAGGAGGTCACCGGCGTGGGCATTGCGTCATCCGCCAACCAGACGTGGAAGCCGTTGGCGGTCATCACCTCGGTGGCGGTGGCGGCAAAGCGCTCGGCGGCAAAGCGCTTGTCGTAACCGATCACCACGTCGGCACCCTGCTTGCCTTGATCGATCAGGTAAGTGGCGAATCCCTGCGTGCAGCGACGCACGTTATCGAACGTATACTCCTCGGCGATGCGCGCCCGCCAGCCGTCGGTGCCAAAGCTAATTGGTGTTCCCATGTCTCACTCCTGCTATAATCCGTGCTCCTTTTTCAAGAGCGCAATATCGGCGTCCACCATCAGGCGGACCAATTCTCTGAACGTGACCTGCGGCTCCCAACCCAGCACATGGCCTGCCTTGCTGGCATCCCCAACCAGCAGATCGACCTCCGCCGGGCGCATGAAGCGTGAATCCTGGCCCACGTATTTCTGCCAGTCCAGGTCCACGTACCCGAACGCCTCCTCGCACAGCTCGCGAATGGAATGCGTCTCCCCCGTGGCGATGACGTAATTGTCCGGCTCAGGTTGCTGGAGCATCATCCACATCGCCCGCACGTAATCCGCCGCATAGCCCCAATCCCGCCGTGCATCAAGATTGCCTAACAGCAGCTCGTCCGCCAGCCCCAGCTTGATTCTGGCTGCACCATACGTCACCTTGCGCGTGACGAACTCTAGCCCGCGGCGAGGGCTCTCGTGATTGAACAGTATGCCCGACGTGGCGTGCAGGTCGTAGGATTCGCGGTAGTTCACCGTGATCCAGTGGCCATAGACCTTGGCCACGCCGTAAGGGCTGCGGGGATATAAAGGCGTCGTCTCTTTCTGCGGCACCTCGCGCACCTTGCCAAACATCTCGCTGCTGGAGGCCTGGTAGAAGCGGATGCTCCTATCGACCGTGCGTATCGCCTCCAACATGCGCGTCACACCGAGCGCCGTCACGTCGCCGGTGAACACCGGCTGGTTCCACGACGTGGGCACGAATGATTGAGCCGCCAGGTTGTATACTTCCTCCGGCTGGTACTCTTGCAAAAGACAGATCAGCGACCCCTGGTCCAGCAAGTCTCCCTGGACCAGGGTGACTTGATCTTGGAAGTGCTGGATGCGGGAGAAATTGACGGTGCTGGTGCGCCGCACCATGCCGATGACATCGTATCCCTGCTCCAGCAAGAACTCGGCTAGGTAGGAGCCGTCTTGGCCGGTGATGCCGGTGATGAGGGCTTTGGGCATTAGCCCACTCCTTGTCTATTCTGGCGGTTCGAGCACTGCGCCCTTCGCTGCACTCGTCACCAGCCGCTCGTAACGCGATAGCCAGCCGCGCTTGAACTTGGGCGCAGGCCGCTGCCACGCCGCCTTGCGCTTTTGCAGCTCGGCCTCGTCCACAAGCAGGTCGATCGTCCGCCCCGGCAGGTCGACCTTGATCGGGTCGCCATCCTGCACCAGCGCGATGGGACCACCCTCAGCCGCCTCCGGGGAGATGTGGCCGATGCTCAAATTGCGCGTCCCGCCGGAGAAACGTCCGTCGGTGACGATGGCGATCTTTTCTCCCAGGCCGCACCCCGTCACCGCCGCCGTCAGCGCCAACGATTCGCGCATTCCGGGCCCACCCCTGGGGCCCTCGTAGCGGACGATGAGGATGTCCTTCTCGACGACCTTGCCCGCGAACAGGTAATCCATCGCTGCATCCTCGCTATCGAACACGCGGGCGGTGCCCGTGAACTGCATCATCTCGGGCACGACCGCGCCCTGCTTGACCACCGCGCCATCGGGGGCCAGCGAGCCTTTCAACACGGCGATGCCGCCTTCCTTGGCGATAGGCGCTTCGAGCGTGTGGATGACGCTTGGATCGCCGGCGGGCGTGGCGGCGATGATCTCGCCCACTGTCTGCCCGCCGACGTTCAGGCAATCCTGGTTGATGAGCGCTTGGAGATTCTTTAGCACCGCCGGGATGCCGCCTGCCCATTCCAGGTCTTCCATCATTTGATCGCCGCCGGGACGCAGTGAGGCGAGCTGCGGCGTCTCGCTGCTCAGACGGTCAAAGTCGGCCAGGGTGATATCCACCTCGGCGGCGTGGGCCACCGCAGGGATGTGTAGCGTGGTGTTGGTCGAGCCGCCCAGCGCCATATCCACCCGGATGGCGTTCTCCAGTGACTCGCGGGTGACGATCTGGCGGCTGGTGATCCCCTCGCGTACCAGATCCATCACGCGCTCGCCCGCCATCTGCGCGATGCGTTCCTTCTTCGCCGTGCCGGCCAGCGCCGTGCCCGTCCCCGGCAGGCTGAGCCCCATCGCCTCCGTCAGACAGGCCATGGTGTTGGCGGTGTAGAGTCCCTGGCAGGAGCCCACGCCGGGACAGGCCTCGATCTCGAGGGCGCGCGCCCCGGCTTCGTCCAGCTTGCCTGCCTGCACCAACCCCACCGCCTCGAACGTATCGCGCACCAGTGAGAGCTTGCGCCCCCCGTGGTGACCGGAGCGCATCGGCCCGGCGGTGACGGCGATGGAGGGGATATCGAGCCGGCAGGCGGCCATCAACATCCCCGGCGTGATCTTGTCGCAGTTGGTCAGCAGCACCAGACCATCCAGCATGTGCGCCTGGACGATCGATTCGATCATGTCGGCGATCAGTTCGCGCGAGGGCAGGGAATAGTGCATCCCGCTGTGCCCCATGGCGATGCCGTCGCAGATGCCGGGCACGGAGAACAGGAACGGCGCGCCGCCGCCCGCCGCCACGCCCCACTCGATCTTGCGCTCCAGGCTCCGCATGCCGATGTGGCCCGGCACGAGGTCGGTGAAGCTGGAACACACGCCGATGAAGGGCTTGTCCATCTGTTTAGGTGTGACCCCCGTCGCGTAAAGTAACGAGCGGTTGGGCATACGCTCAAGACCTTTTTTCGCTTGATCGCTTCGCATAGATTGATCCTCCTCTACTCAGTTTTTACTTGCTCCCGCCAATAATCGAGTGTATTCTCCAGCGTCTGCTCAAAAGAAAACTCTGGCATCCACCCGGTCAACTGGTAGAACTTTTCCGCGCTGCCATAGACCACCGGCACGTCCACGGGTCGGTAGCGATCCGCATCCGTCTCGACGCGGATCTTGGCATCGGTTAGACTCAGCAGCATTTCCAACAGCACACTGATCGAGTGCGGCTGCCCCGAGGCCAGATTGTAGACCTCCCCCGGCTCGCCCCGTGTGATCGCCAGGTGGTAGCCGTGCACGATGTCGCGCATGTCGCTAAAATCGCGGGACGCCGCCAAGTTGCCGACTCTCATCACCGGTTCCTGCAGGCCAGCCTCGATGCGCGCGATCTGGCTGGCAAAGGCCGGGACGACAAAGTGTGGTGATTGGCCCGGGCCGGTGTGGTTGAAGGGCCGCATCCGAACGACGTCCATCCCATAAGCCAGGTGAAATTGCAGGCCCATCAGGTCCTGGGTCACCTTGCTCACGGCGTAGGGATTGGCCGGGCGCAGGGGAGATTCTTCGGTGAAAGGGAGGTCACCCTCCTGCGGGCGGCCGTATTCCTCGTTCGAGCCGATCACCAGGATGCGCGCGCCCAGGCCAAGGACTCGCGCCGAGTGCAGGACGTTCAACTGGGAACGGATGTTGGTCTTCAGCGTGTCCCAGGGATTGTCGAAGGACGCGGCAGGGATGGACTGGGCGGCCAGGTGGAAGATGTAGTCGGGTTGCGCATCCTCTAAAAGCGACTGCACGCCTTCCGGTTCGCGCAGGTCCAAGTGCTGCAGCCGCAAACGCGCCTCCTCCGGCTGAGCTTCGACCGGTTGGGGATAGACCGTCCCCATCAGGCACCACTCGGTGTGCGCCAGCAGATAGTGGCACAGGTGCCCGCCGACGAATCCGCCTGCTCCGGTGATCAGTGCTTTCAACGGTTGCCTCCTAACTGCGCGGATTATACCCCACTTTGCCGTCCCTGTAAAACGACGATGCTTGTCTCCCTGTTCACATCGGTGTACAATCCGGTACGTGAAGCACAAGATCCTCGTCGTGGACGACGAGCAGTCCATCACCGACCTGCTCGAATACAACCTGCGGCAGAACGGCTACCAGGTGATCGTGGCGCGCGATGGTCACGAGGCGCTGCGACTGGCCCGGGCGGAGCAACCGGATCTGATCGTCCTCGACCTGATGCTGCCCGGCCCCGATGGGTTCGACGTCTGCCGCGAGTTGCGGCGGGAGGGTGCGCCGGCGTTGTCGGGTGTGCCCATCATTATGCTCACCGCCCGCGACGAGGAGGTGGATCGCGTGGTGGGGCTGGAGCTGGGTGCCGACGACTATGTCACCAAGCCGTTCAGCGTGCGTGAGCTGATGGCGCGGGTCAAGGCGGTGCTGCGCCGGGCGGGGCCGGTGGAGGGCGGCGTCCCTGCTGTGTGCCGCGTCGGCCCGCTGGAGATAGATACCCCTGCCCGTGAGGCGCGGCTCGAAGGCGCTCCGCTGTCTCTCACCCGCCTGGAGTTCGACCTGTTGGAGACGCTGGCCCGCCACGCCGGGCAGGCCCTCAGCCGCGAGCAGTTGCTCGACCAGGTGTGGAGCTACGACTACTACGGCGGCACCCGCGCCGTCGATAGCGCCGTCAAGCGGCTGCGCGCCAAGCTGCGGCAGGCCGGATGCGACCTAGGGATCATCGCCACCGTCCGCAGCGTCGGCTACCGCCTGGAGCGCTCTTAATCTCCAATCTCTAATCTCCGTCTGACACGCTTCTGACACAAACCCGTGCTACAATAGTCTCGTGATGTTCAAATCTCTCCGCTTCCGCTTGATCGCGTCCTATCTGCTGGTCGTCTTGCTGGCGATGGGGATCGCCGCCGGATTGGCCTGGGCGGCGCTCGACCGCGCCTTCCTCGACGTGCTGCGCGAGAACCTGCTGGCGCAGGCGCAGCGCGTGGCACAGGTCGTCGAAGCGGGTGGGGCGGACGATATTACTACCGCAGGCGTCATCGGAGGCGAATCCGCAGCCGGGGAGTATTTGCAAAGCGCCAACGTCCTGCCGGGCTATCATACCCGCGTCGTCGATGAGGAGGGCGTGGTCATCCTCGACCTGGCGACGGCCGATACCGAGGCCCAGGAGGAGGCATCCTCAATCTTACCTCCGGACCAGTATGGGAGGCTCTTATCCAACTTTGACATCCGCGCTGGGGATGCGCGTGGCCAAGTCGTCACCATTCCGCTCGCCGAGCGTCCCGAGATCCAGAGTGCGCTGGCAGGGAGACCGGCGACGGCGGTGCGGGCCTACAGTTGGGCGCCGGACCGGCGCGTGCTCTACGCTGCTTATCCTGTGCGCGCTTACGACGATGCCTCCCCCCCTACGGGGGGGACTGAGGGGGGGAACGTTCGTAGCGTCGTCTACGTCGCCAGTCCCCTGCCGCGTTTCAGTCTGACCCTGTTGCCGACCACCTTTGGCCCGCAAGTGCTGGGAGGCGTAGCGCTGGCCATTTTACTTTCCGGACTGGCGGGCCTGTTGCTGGCGCGTGGACTGACCCGCCCCTTGCGTCGGCTCACAGACGCAGCCTCGAAACTGGCGCGCGGTGAGCCGGCTCCTGCTATTCCCCCGGCATCTACCAACGAGCTGGACCGGCTGGGCACGGCTTTTAACACGATGAACGCTAACCTGGCGACGGCCTATGAGGCGCTGGCTGCCCAGGCCCGCCAGCGAGAGGCCATCCTCCACGGCCTTGCCGACGCCGTCCTGGCCACCGATGGCTCAGGCGAGATCATCCTGGCCAACGAGGCGGCCTCTGCGCTGCTGGACATGGCGTCCCAGCCGGTGGATGAGGCCATCCGCCGCACGCTTGCTGGTGGCGAGCCACAGGCGGCAGAGGTCGTTGCCCAGACGCAGGTCTTTGAGCTGCTGACCACCCCCCTGCGCGATGAGGGTGGCGAGGTCAGCGGGGCCGTCGCCGTGGGCCACGACGTGACCGCCTATCGGCAGCTCGACCGGCTGCGCACCAACTTTGTCTCCGACGTGTCGCACGAACTGCGCACGCCGCTGACGGCGATCAAGGGGTTCGTCGAGACGCTGCAAGACGGCGCCGCCGACGATCCAGCGGTACGCGACCGTTTTCTGAACACCATCGCTGTGGAGACGGAGCGGCTCACACGCCTGACCAACGACCTGCTGCTGCTCACCCGCGCCGACGCCGGGCGGCTCGATCTGTGTTTGGCTCCAACTGACCTGGTTGCCTGTGTTCAGCATGCCGTCGCTCAGTTGGAGGGTCGTGCTCGTGAGAAGCAGATCGCCGTCAAGGTCGATCTGCCGGATGGCCCTGTATCTGTCCGGGCTGACGCCGACCGCATCCACCAGGTGCTGGTCAACCTGCTGGATAACGCAATCAAGTTCACCCCGCCGGAAGGCCGTGTGACAATCTCGGTGGGCGATTATGGGGGGCATCCATGCGTCACCGTCGCCGACACCGGTCCCGGCATCCCCGCCGACGAACTCCCCCACGTCTTTGAGCGCTTTTACCGCGGCGACCGTTCCCGCGCCCGCAAAGGCGCCGATGGCTCCGGCTTAGGGCTGGCCATCGCCAAGGCCATCGTCGAGGCCCACGGCGGTCAAATCCGGGTCACTTCTGAACCTGGAAAGGGTGCGGCGTTTCACTTCACCCTCTCCCTGGTCTAGCCCTCACTCTATTTCCCCACCCCCACACTCCTATACCCCCATACCCCCATACCCCCATACCCCCTACTACTTACT
>CAZWPV010000036.1:0-3748 GCA_964635485.1 uncultured Anaerolineales bacterium | reverse complement strand
TTCACTTCACCCTCTCCCTGGTCTAGCCCTCACATTCCTCTACTGCTCCACTCAGATACTCCCACACTCCTGACTCCCACACTCTTTTGCCTCTGACCTGCCCCGCTTCTGACACACAACTGCCATCGCTTTCAATTACACTTGTGCTATCACCTTCACAGGAGGCACGCGTATGGTCAAGCGATGGTTATCGAGTGCGGTTCTACTCGTGATGCTGGGCGTCCTCGTCGTCGCCTACGTCGTCGTCACGTCCGACTTTGCAGCCGAAATCTATACCCCCGGTCAGCAGCAGGCGCTCATCGTCCACGAGCGCCTGAACCTGACCCAGTCTGCGCCGGTCTCTAATTTCTACAGCGGCTACGTCGGCGACGAACTCGTTGTTCTTGAAGCAAACGAAGCTGACGCGCCCGGCATCGCTGCTACGATGGGCGCGATCGATTGTCGGGTGCGGGCCGCGCTGGATGCCCGTTACGAGCAAGTCGAGGGGTTCACCACCACCGTCTACGATCTCGACTTTGAGGGCACGTACACGTTGCGCTACGCCGGCGCGGTCCCTACCACGACCCTCGAGCTGATCTTTCCCTTCCCGGCCGGATTGGACACCCTCAACCAGGTCTACTTTCTGGTGGATGGCGAGGAACCCACAGACGTTCAGTACAGCCTGAACAACATCACCTGGTGGACCGAGATGGCATCCGGCGACGAACGGGAGGTCATCGTGCGCTACCGGGCGCGGGGCGTGGGCAGCTTTCGTTACGCCCTGGAGCACAACCGCCGTCTGGAGAATTTGGACGTAGAGATCACCGTGCAGGGTCTTGGCGGCAGCGAGGTGGTCGACGGTTCTCTTCCTACCACCGCTTTCGAAGACGCCGAGGATGGCGAGCAAATTCTGCGCGAAAAATTCACGTGGCGCTATGAGGCCTTGATCGCCGACCGCGACGTGCAGGTCGAGCTGCCCACTCGCATGAGCTTTCTCCAGCGGGTGGAACAACTGCGAGAGCCGATGCGCCGGATCGCCCTGGCCTCTCCTCTCTTGGTCGCCGGCTTCGTCGGTTGTCTGGCCGGTGTGCACTATTTGACCGGTGTACGGCTGCCGTTTCAACACTACCTGCTGGCTGGGCTGGGTTTCTTCCTTTTCTACCCGGCGCTGACCTTTCTCAGTGGCGCGCTAGAGCTGCCGTGGGCCGTGGCCCTAGCCTCGGTTGTCGTCACCGGGCTGTTGGTCGCTTTTCTGGGGTTCGCGGCAGGTTGGCGGCGCACGTGGTGGCAGGCACTTTTGCTGTGTGCGGTCTTTTTTGGCCTGTTCTCGCTGGGCGCGATGAGCCAACTGCGCGGGCTGCTCTTCACAACGGGTGGACTGCTGCTGGTGGGCGCGTTCATGCTGCTCGTGGCGCGACGGCGGGGTGCAAATCCCAAATCTCAAATATCAAATCTCAAAGAGACAGAGGAGAGCGACACAGGAGATGAACCGACGGTTGAATTGGAAGAGGCGGCGTCTCTGGTGCGCTACTGCCCGCACTGCGGCGCCGAACTCGACGAGGCGTTCGCCTTCTGCCCGGCCTGTGGGCGCGATGCCAAGCCCTTCCGCCGCTGCCCCGCTTGCGGGGCCGAGCACTATGTCTCGCCGGACGTCGATTTGAGCCACTGCCCGGCGTGTGGCAGCCAACTGGCAAACTAACAAACTCAAACTGGAGGTACCCTATGAAAACCCGAAACACTCTCACCACCGTGCTTCTCGTCATCGTCGCCGGCCTGCTGCTTTTGAACTGGAACAGCGCCAGGCCAACCGCGCCCGCAGCGAGCGCTGCCGACGCTGACACCGCCGGCTCCATCACCGTCAGCGGCTCCAGCGCCATCCGCGTGCAGCCCGACCGCGTGGTCGTCGTGCTTGGAATCGAAACGTTTGCCCGCACGCCGAGTGCATCCCGGGATGCGAACGCACGCCTGAGCAAAGCCGTCCTCGCGGCGGTCCGTGCGCAGGATGTCAAGGATAAGGACATCGCCACCGCCAACCTCACACTCCAGCCGCGCTACGAGGATTATGACTGGAACGTCATCAGTGGCTACGGGGCGCGGAACACCATCGCCGTCACGCTGCGAAGCGTGGAAAAACTGGAACCGGTTCTGGTCGCGGCGTTGGAGGCAGGGGCGACCTCGGTGGACGGGGTCGAGTTCTCCGTCACCAACCTGCGCGAGTTACGCGACCGGGCGCGCGATCTGGCGGTCAAGGCCGCGCTGGAAAAGGCCGCGGCGATGTCGGAATCCGCCGGCGTGCGGGTGGGGAACGTGACCGGCATCCGTGAGGATTCCTGGTACTCGGGCTACTTTGGCGGGTGGGGCGGGCGCAACCAGTGGACAAACGTCCAGAACGTGGTGCAGGATTTGGCCGCCGAGGGAGCGCTCACCCTGGAGGATGGCAGCATCAGCCTGGGCCAGATCGTGGTCAAGGCGCAGGTGACGCTGACGGCCGAGATTGTGCCGAAGTGACGTGATCTTGCTTCACCGCAGTCCTGTTTTATACTGCGGGACGATGCGCCGGCAAAGACGCACACTATTCCTCATCGCCATGTTCGCCTGCCCGCTGGCCCTGCTCCTGCTCTACCTGGCGCAGAACCAGTTGCTTTTCCCGCCGCCCCCGCCGCTCAACCGGGTCGCCGCCTGGATGCCCAGCTCGTGGGACAGCGACCGCGCCCGCGCCTCGTGGGAGGCGAACCGTGCCCACATCCAGGAACTTTCCCCCGTTTGGTATCAGCTTCACTCCAACGGCGATGGCTCCATTAACCCCTACACTGGCGCGCGGGACGCCGCCCTTGTGGAGCAGGCACACGCCCAGGGTGCGCTCGTCATCCCGCTGATCAACAATTATTACGACGGCGTCGGCGTGGACGCTGTGCCCGTCGGCGTGGTCATCCACGACCCTGCCCGCCGCACTGCCCACATCGTCGCATTGGTGGACGAGGTTCTGGCCTACGGCTACGACGGCATCGATATCGACTACGAGTCGCTGAACGGTGCGGATGACCGGGACCCCTTCAGCCTGTTCGTCGAGGAGCTGGCGGCGGCGCTGCACGCACACGGCAAGCTGCTCGCCGTCACCGTGCATCCCAAGACGTACGCGCCGGGCTCCTGGAGCGGCCCGCAGGCGCAGGACTGGAAGCGCCTCGGCGCCGCTGCGGATCGCTTCCGCGTGATGACCTACGCCTACAACGGGTGCTCGACCGGCCCCGGTCCCATCGCGCCGCTGTGGTGGATGGAGGACGTGATGCGCCACGCCACCTCCGCCGTCCCGCCCAACAAGGTCTACGTGGGGGTCCACCTGTACGGGCACGACTGGGGCGGCGGCACGTGCACCAGCGTGACGTGGGAGACAGCGCAGCAGCGCTTTGACGCCCACGCCACGATCCGCCAGTGGCAGGGCGATGCCGGATGGCGGCGGACGGTGGCCGAGCCGTGGTTCGCCTACACCGACGAGGCGGGGCAGCGCCATAAGGTGTGGTACGCCGATGGGGAGAGCGTCCGGGCGCGGCTGGGGCTGGTGCAAAAATATGGCCTGGGCGGCATCGCTGTGTGGCGGCTGGGCGGCGAGGATCCGGCGGCCTGGGAGGCCATCGCGGCCGGGCTGCGGGCGGGGGGTCGGTAGGGGCGCGATTGCAGGAATGCGTCGCCCGTACTATAATGCGGATCGAAGGGAAACCTATGACCCAGAGGATCACACGCCGTCGCGCGCTCAAGATGATCTTTGCCAGCG
>CAZWPV010000035.1:0-11712 GCA_964635485.1 uncultured Anaerolineales bacterium | reverse complement strand
GATTGATAGACTGCCAGCCTCGTCCATCGAAGCGAAGCAGTGCATCGTATCCGGCGGCCCACACCCGGCCCTCGGGATCTGGCAAGAGGACGCGCACGTGTATCGACGCCTCACTCCCACCATCAATGGATGCAGAGCCAAAGCGGGTGCAGTTCAGTGTGTCGAGATCCAGACGAACCAAGTCAGACGGAGTAGCGACCCACAGCCAATCCCCATCGCGTAGCATCGCCGTGACGCCGCCTCCGGTGCCGCCGGAACGCCAAACCTGTCGCCAGGCCGTGCTTTCCGGCAGCACGACGCCGCACAGGGACTGTACCGTTTCGCCTTCCCGTACGGCGAAATCAAACGCGGGCTGCACGGTGGGAGCCGGGGGTGTACCAGAGGGTGTGATGGTTGCACACCGGCAGGCAGCCATCAGCGCTAGCACCCCCGACACGCAGGTGAAGAAAGAGAACTTTTGGACCACGTGCTTGAATTTGTATCCTGACATTCGCTTCCTCCTTCGTCTGGTAGGACGGTGAAATAGCGGGTAGGCCGCTCTCGATCTCGCCGGAGAGGCAACATACTTGTCCATTATAAACCCCCGTCCGATGAAGCCGAGGTGTGTACCACGACCATTATATCACGCAAGTTACCGCACGTTCACCGACGCGTTACCGCCGAGTTGCCGTTCACTCTCCCACACGACGATCTGATCCTGGCCCCCGACCCAGATGCGCCCCTGGGCGTCCTGCGCCAGGGATACGATGCCGAGCACGATGGGGCCATCCGTCTCCGGTGCCATCGCTCGCCATTGTGGGTCGCCCTCCCCGGCGGCGGGCCAGCGCCACAGCCCGGCGCAGGGTCGACATCCATGGTACGAATCGTACCGGGGAGAGTAGATGTCGGGCCACGTGTTCGCTGCAAGCCCGACCCAAAGCGCGCCGTCGCCGTCCACCTCCAAGGCCCCAACGCCCTTGTTGGGCTGTAGGCCACGTTCCAGGTACTGGGCCGGGCAGTCGTTCATCCATTCGCGCACATCATCGGGCAGGGCATAGTCCGTCCACTCGCCGTCTGCGTGACGATAGCGCCGCACGGTCGTGCCGGGATAATAACCAACCCACACATCGTCTCCCCCCCGGCCAAAGGTCAGTGCGTTGGCCCACGCCTGATCGCCGCCGACCTCGCTGCCGGGCAGGGTTGTCCAGCGGCCCCCCGCTGCTTCATCGGCAAAGACGCTGACGCCCGAGTGGTGCGCGGCATAGATGCGGCCATCCGGCGCCTGCGCCAGGGCTGTGATCAACGTGTTCTCCAGACCTTGTTCATACCCGAACACGTGCCAGCCAAGCGTGCTGCCGGTGGGCCGGGAGAACGCTTCCGCCGTCCAGACGCCGTCTCTGGTCGTGCCCATCCAGACAGCTCGGTCTCTATCGACTAGGAGCGCCGTGGGTGTGCCACGGAAGCCAACGGGCATCGGCCAACGCCAGGATTGCACCCCGTCAAAGTACAGCAGATGCTCCTGCCCAGCGACCCAGACGCCGCAGACGGGATCGGCGGCGATGGCGTCGGAGCTTTTTGTATCGGAAAAAACATCACGCCACTCCCAATCGTCCTCATCGTAGCGCAGCAGGCTTTCGTCGTTGATGGCCCATACCTGATCGTCGGCATCCACGGCCAGGCCGGTGACTTTGCCGGGGAAGGGTTGCGAAATGGAGACGTATCGTTCTCCCCGAGCGCCCGTTCCGCCCAGGAGCAGGGGGACCGTTTGGAATTTGTAACCGCCTATTGTCCTGATTTTAACGTACACCAGGCCGTTTAACGTGCCTATCCAGAGCCCGCCGTGCACGGGATCGGGTGCCAGTGCACTGATGCTGCCTTGAGGAAACAGTCCGCTCAGTTCCCTGACTGCTGCGCCTCTTTGATGCAGCACTGTGGTGTCCACACGAGGGGGGACCCGGTTCGTAATCCACACCTCGTCTTCATCGGCCAGGATAAAGGGCCGCCACATCGCTGCGCGCTCATGGCTCTTGACGAGTGCGCACTCGGCTGCGGATGTGTAGTAAAAGTTAATGTAACCGTAGGGTGCAGACACTCGCGGCCATAGGTGGCAATTGAAACCGATAAGCGAATCTGATGGAGGCGCAGCTACTTTATCCCAATCAAGGGGGAACGTGGTTCCCTTGGAGCAGACCTGGGCACAAGGGGCCATACGCCCATTCTGATTGCCATACACGCATATCTGCCCCTCCTGGTCGAGGGCCAGGGCCTCGATGCTTTCCCATCTGAGCCGGGGGGCTTTCCTCCACTTTCCGTCGGAATAAAAGGCGAGGCCTAAGTCATCTCCGTGGCGAAAGGCTTGGCCAATCCATAGGCCACCATCGCCGTCCGGCAGAAGTACGATCCGTCCCTCCAGTGAGACCCCCGCTGCCTGGGTGAATAAATCACACGTCCAGGTACGCAGGTCGAGGCGCGCCAGGCCTCGATCGGTCGCGATCCACAGCAGGTCGCCATCGGCGGTCAGCCCGTTGATAGTATTGATCATACCGGATTCAGGCTGGCTGGATAGGGTTTGCTCCCAGCAGATCAGTGAATCCGGCGGCGACGTCGCTCCCTCTGGCCATGGCACCTTCTCAAATGGCCCTGTTGTTCTCTCGTGCGGACTGTAAGCCGTATAGACCAAGATGACCAACAAGGCCAAGGTTGGGAAGATGAGTATGTAAGTTAGTTCCTTTCTCATTCCAAGGACCTCCACAGTGGGATTCATCTTGTACGACGGACGAGAGCGGGAAATGTTACACCAACGAAAAGAGCCGGTCGCAAGACCGGCTCGAAGGAGGACAGTGACCTGCCCTGTAAGTGCTAGGGGTTTACACCGCACTACTAATTACTAGCTTTTACACTGACGCCCTGCCTGGTGAAGGCGTCCAGCGCCTTGGCAGCGGCCCAGCGCACATAGTCGCTGTTATCATCCAAGGCGTGGACGAGGGCGGATATCGCCTCCGTCGTCACCGGACCGATGCTGCCCAGTGCCTCGGCGGCAGCCCGACGCACGTCTTCTCTCTCGTCCTTCTCAAGCGTTTGGATGAGGGCGGGGGCAGCCAGCGCGGCTCTCGGCCCGATTCCCTCGAGGGCCACAGCGGCAGCCATGCGCACCTGCCAATCGTCGTCACTCAGGGCCTGGAGCGCCTCAGATACGTCCAGATTGTACGCATAGAGGGCCGCGTTGCATGCAAGGTTTGCAGAAATGAGCGGTGATAATCCTTCTCTCATCGTTCTCTCCTTGGGCCGTCGTTCTGCGCCAGGGCGAGGCTGGGGCAAAGCCTCTCGCCTGGGTGTTACGGTCTCTCATGATTATAACGCTCAAACGATGGAAAAGTCAACACTCAGAACAGATTGCAACACTATTTGCAATAATATGCCATCGTAGTGATGGCTATGCCGGGCGACGGTGAGAAATAGTTCCCTGGGCGTTCTCAACTAATGCGACGAACGAGGGCGGGAAGTGTTACACCCGCTCTCGTCGGGTTTCTCGCGCCGTGCGCAGTTCACCGTTGTGCCGCCGTCGTCACGGGACGCGCAGGAGGTATAATCCGCCCACCGGCTCGAGCACGTACACCCACTTGCCGGCGACGGCTATGCGTGGTTGCCCTGGAACGTGGAAGTGGCGGGGTTTGGCCGGGGCAGCCGGGTCCGACACATCCAAAACCCACAGTCCCTCCAGGTCGTTGGACACGTAGATTTGTCCCTCCCCTGCCGCCACGTCCCTGGTCACGGTGGCGATGCCATAGTTACCCTCGTCCACAGCAGCAGTGGGGGTTGATACGTCGAACATGCGCAGGCCAAAGAAGCCGTCGGCCACGCAGGCATGGTCGCCTGTGACTGCCACACTGTAGGCGTTTCCCGGCGTGTAGTGGGAACCGGCCGCGGTGGGCTGCGTCGGATCGGACACGTCTACGACCAGCAGCCCCGTCCAGCCGGCGACGTAGGCATAGTTGGCCTCGACCACTACGTTTCCCAGGGCGCCGAAGTCGACGTCAAAGCCCCCCACCTCGCGCGCCTTGGCGGGGTCGGATACGTCCAGCACCCGGAACCCCCCGTCGGGCCGGCAGCGCGGCCCTGCGACCTCTGCGACGACGTAGAGATGGTCGCCCTGGACGGTCATTCCATGGATAGCTGAAACGGAAGCCGTGTAGGTACTGATCTCAATTGGCGCGGCGGGGTTCGAGACATCGATCACCCGCACGTTGTTTCCGACGGCGATGTAGGCATGCCCCTCATCCACGGCCAGACCCAGGCTGTGGGAAGGGCCTGCGAACGGCGTTGGATGGAGACCCGCCTGGCTTGGCCTGGCCGGGTCCGACACGTCCACGATCCACAGCGCGCCTTCGTGGCTGGCGACGTAGACGCGTCCTCCGTCCGCGATCGCGCGCGCGGCCACGCCCGGCGCGCCGTAGCTGCCGACCTCGACAGGAATCGCCGGGTCTGAGATGTCGACCACTCGCAACCCCCCGGCGTAGCCGTTGGCGATGTAAGCGTAGTGACCCACCACTGCCCTGCTCGCATTCCCCTCCCGCCGCACGATGTGGTCGGGCACTGCCTTCTCGCTGACCTCCAACGGCGCCCTTGGGTCCGAGATGTCCACCGCCAGCCACCCTGTAACGTCGACGTGGTCGTAGGGGCTGCCGACGAGGACGTAGGCGTAATCGCCGCTCATGACGACGTCCTCCACGACGCCCTGCAGCACCACGTATCCCACCCGCTCGGGCGAGGCCGGGTTGGCGACGTCCAATATCGCCAGCTCCGCGCCAAAGCCGGCGTAGACGTAATCTCCACGAGCAGCCACGGCGTTGGCCGCGCCCCCGATGTGGCCGACCAGTTCGATATCCTCGGTTGAACCAGCATCAGGCCCGGAGGGGTTGCCGACGCAACAAGCGGCCAAGGGCAAAACCGCTAGTAGCAAAAGTAGACGCTTCATCTCTGGTTAATACTCGATTCTGTAAAAGCTCTCCGTCATCTCCCTCAGGTGGAAACCCGCTCCTTCCAGAGCCTCCCTCTGGTATGGTTCCAGCATGATGACATACATCGTCAGCCCGGTCGGCGCGTGCCGCCTCTGCGACTCGATATAGATCGGCGTGTTCCGGCAGAGGTACGTGCAGATCTCGTCGAGCGAAAAGTAGTACTGCACGTAGATGTTTCTCTCCTTCTGCACGCCCTGCCCCACGAGGTGGTACAGGAGAAACTGGGTGTAGTCGTAATTCGAGGACACGATGATGGCATCCTCCCCGGCGGCCTCCAGTGCGGCTTCCACGAGCACTGCGTCGTGGACGTTGCGGCTTTGATCGACTTGGCCAAAGTTGACGGTGAACAATATGATCGGAATCAAGGCGTAGAGCGCTGGTACGAACCCGAATCCCTTCCGCCTCAGGGTGGAGGCGATCCAGCCGAGGCCTTTTGCCAGATAGATTGCGATGAAAAAGTAGGACGGTATGAAGAAAACGAATACGTCGTGGACATCGTAATTGAGCGCGAACGTCAGGCTTCCCAGGAGACACAGGAGCAAAAACAGGTTCAACGTTCTCTGTCGGAACACGACCAACCCCAGCAGGGCGATCGGCGTGAGGAAAGGATACTCTCTTTGCAGGAACTCGGCCAACATCGGGATGCGCTCACCGATGATCTTGGCCATTGGCAGGCAGAACATGTACTCGCGGAATCTCCCGCCGCTGACGTGCCACCAGAGTTCGGTGAGGTTGGCCGGGGCGATTTCGAGATGCGCCGGGCTTGGATCGGAGACGCGCCAGAAGAGGTATAGGTACTGGAGCGCCCCCACGAGGACGAACGAGGCGACGACGGCGATCTTTTTGGGACTGACAAAGACCTTCCTGTCGGTGCACCACACGAGATAGACGATGGCTGGCAGAAAGGTGATCGTCGTCAGGTGATTGCCGAACGAAAGCGCGTAGCAGGCGCACGCGGTGTAAAAGTGGATACCCTTTCCGGTCTTGTGCCACTTGATCAGGTGAAACACCAAGACGTTGATGAACAGGAGATTGAGCGTGTAGACCTCGGCCACGACCGATTGCGACCACAACGTGTAGGTCAACCCAAACGTCAGCGAGGCGAAGAAGGCGACGCTGCCCTGCAGGTCGAGCAGGACGAGCGTGCGAAAGAGAGAGACGGAGGCGACGACGGACAGCAGAGCGGACAGCAGGTTGGCCTTGTAGGCCAGGCTCCCGACGGGAAAGAGGCACGTGAAGAGGTGGTTCAGGATGACATACGTTGGGTAGCCGGTCGAGTGGGGTGTTCCCAGGACGTGACCGATGAACTGGAACTTGGTCGTGTCGCCCGTGTAACCGACGCCGGGCAGCAGCGTCCGCAGGTAGATGGCTAGAAGTGTGATCGCCAACAGGATCGGCCACAGGGAAAGCGCCAAGACGCGCCCCCTCTTGCTCTCGACGAGCACCTGCTGTTTCGGCCAGATGACGCGCCGCTGCATCGTTGAGCGGGCTACCTCGGGGTGGCGTAAGCGGTCCAGGTGCCGTCATCGAGCAGGACGTAGGTGGTGCCGTCGAGGGGGCTCCACAGCATCAGCCCGTGCTCGAAGGGTTGCACCTCTCCCACGTAGCCCTGCTCGGGGGCCAGCGCCCACCCGATCCGTGTGTTGGGGCCGCCCAACTCCTCCCGCCAGACCTTGCCAAAGCCGCGGATCGGCTCCAGCTTCCCCTCGGGGGGCGTGAGGCCGCTGCTCTCGAGATCGCCCTCGCGGAAGGTGTCCTCGTACGCCTGCCAGGTGCCGCCGCTCTCGTCCGCGCCGTAGGTCAGGACGTAGACAGTGTTCTCCTCCAAATGATCCACCCAGATCATCCGCCCACGCTCGAAGGGCTGCGTAGCGCTCCACAGCTCCTGCATGGCGTCGGTGGCGTAGCCCAGCGTCCCGCCGGGGCCGCCGAGCTCGGCGCGCCAGATGACGCCAAATCGCCCGAGGGGGTTGAGTCCCCCGCCTGCCGCTTCCTCTGTGGTGAAGCGCAGCACGATGGGCTCCTCCAGCGGCGTGCCATCGGCGGCGTGGGCGGTCGTCGCCACGGTAAGCGTGTATGCCGTGGACGGCTCCCAGTTGGCGAAGGGCACGATCGTCAGCGTCTGTCCCTCCCAGCCAAAGGCCAACTCCTTCCCCGGGGCGATGCTGGTGGCATCTTCGACCGACGCCCGGTCCATCGGTTGGGCGAACGTGATCGTCAGATTGGCGTCCAGCGGCACGTCGGTCGCTCCATCCTCTGGATACGCGGCGGCGACCGTCACGGTTCCCTCGGGGAGCTGCATCCGCTGCAAAACCACGTACACCCCGAGGGCCAGCGCGACCAGCGCGACGGCGAACACGACAGCCGATAGGCCCCGTCTCAGGTTCAGGCCGCGCGCCCCGAATAGAGGAGAGGCGTTCAGCCTGTGCAAGCGCGTCTCGAACGCTGCCTGCATCCCGGCCGGTGGTCGCACGCTCGGCAGCCCGTGAACGTCCTGCCCAAAGGAGCGGTATTCATCGAGCGTGCGTGCGCACTCCGGGCAGGCAGCCAGGTGAGCCTCGATCTCGATCCGCTGCGCCGGGTTGAGTTCGCCATCGTGATAGGCAGAGAGCAAAGGGCGAATGTGCTTGCAGTTCATAGCTTCTCACTCCTCGGCCGTGGATCGCGCAGATTGTCGTCGATCTTGCGGGCAAGCCTTCGGGCACGCTCGCGGGCGCGGTAAAGCGTCACCTTGACCGTGTCCAGCGAATCGCCAGTGACCTCGGCGATCTCGGCGTACGAAAGGCCCTCCCTCTCTCTCAAGAGTAGGAGCATACGGTAACGGGGCGGCAATTGTGCCAGCACCTGCTCGACCTCGGTCTGTTGCTCCTTCTGCACCAACTCCATTTCCGGGTTGGGGGCACCGCCGCTCAGTACGGAGAGCAGAGCTTCCAGCGGCTGCCATTGGACCAGCCGCCGGCGGCGGAGGACGTCCATACAGGTGTTGGAGGCGATGCGGTACAGCCAGGCCGAGAGGTTCACCGGCTCCTCGCCGCGCAGCAGGGCGCGATAGGCCTTCAGGAAGCTCTCCTGTGTCAGATCGCTGGCTTCCTCGGCGTCCCCCACCAGGCGGTGGACGTAATTGTAGATGCGGGTGTGATGCGTGTGGAACACCTCTTCGAAGGCGTCACTGTCGCCATCCCGGACGCGCTGTGCTAACAGAGCCTCACTCATCATGACGATTCTACCGGCCAAAGGTTACACTCAGATCGCATAGCCGCATTCTAGCGCGTCTTGCCTGCCTTGTCAAAGCCGGTTCCACAGACTTGCTTCGCCGCGACAAAATCATATAATGGATGCACTGGCGCTTGGTCGCCGATCCCGCATTCACACAGCGATGACGAGACGAGATGGACAACGAAGAAGGCCTGCCAATCCCCCGCATTCTGATCATCGAGGATAATCCCGAGATGGCAGAACTGATGCGGAATATGCTGGCGCCGGTGCGATGCCAGGTAAAAGACACGCGTTCTGGCGAGGAGGCGCTGAGTTTCATGCGCCGAGAAGCGGAGGCGGGGCGCGAGATCGACCTGGTCCTGCTGGACATTATGATGCCGGAGATGGACGGGTACGAGGTGATCGCGCGTCTCAAGGCAGACTCCGTGCTGCGCAAGACAGCGGTCATCATGACCACGGCCCTCGATTCGATCCACGACAAGACGTTGGGCCTGGGGATGGGGGCCGACGACTATATCACCAAGCCCTTCGATCCACAGGAGCTTTTGGCGCGGATCGACGCCGTCATGCGCGTCCGTCGCAGCGAGGAAGCGTTGCGCCGCCGCAATCAGGAACTGGCGGCCCTGATCGAGATCAATCGCGTGGTCACCTCTAGCCTCGACATGGACGAGGTCCTGGAGGCGACGATCAAGGGCATCCGCGAGATTCTGCGGGTCGAGGCCGGGTCTCTGGTGTTGGTGGACGAGGAGGCGGAAAGGCTGGTCTTTCGCACGACCTTTAGCCCCGAGCAGGGATGGGTCGCTGGCCGGACGATCGAGCCGGGCAAGGGCATCGTCGGGCACGTGGTCCGGTCCGGCGAGACTAAGCTGGTCAACAACGTCGATCTCGACCCGCATTTCTCGGCCGAGGTCGACGAGGAGGTGGGACTTACCGCCCGCGCCATCCTGTGCGTGCCGTTGACGATCCGCGACCGGGTGATCGGCGCCATTGAGGTGATCAACAAGCTGGACGGCGCGTTCACCGACCAGGATCGGGATCTGCTGCAGGCGATGGCGGCCTCGGTCGCGGTGGCGGTGGAAAACGCGGGTCTGTACAGCGAGTTGGCCGACTTTGCGGAGGAATTGGAGCGCTCGCAGGCGCAGCTCGTGCAGGCGGAAAAGATGGCCGCCATCGGCCGACTGGCCGCTTCCATCGCCCACGAGATCAACAATCCTCTACAGGCCGTCCACAACACCCTGCATCTGAGCCTGCACGAGGGGCTGGAGGATGATAAGCGGTTGGAGTACACGGGCCTGGCCCAGACCGAGGTGCAGCGCCTGATCGAGATCGTGCAGCGCATGCTGGATTTCTACCGGCCCTCTCGCGGCGGCGCGGAGCCTACGGACATCAACAGCCTCGTGGAGAACGTGTTGGCCCTGGCCCAAAAGCGACTGGAGCACAGCAGCGTTCGCGTGAACGCGCACCTGGCCCCCGACCTGCCTCCCGTGCCGGTGGTGGCCGACCAGATCACCCAGGTGTTTCTGAACATCATTATCAACGCCATCGAGGCGATGCCCTCGGGCGGCGATCTGGATTTGGAGACGGCGCTTGCAGAGGATGGCGAGTGGGCGCTGATACGCTTCCACGACACCGGCGCGGGTATGTCGGCGGAGGAGATCGCCAATCTGTTCGAGCCCTTCTATACGACCAAGGCTTATGGCACCGGGCTGGGGCTGGCCATCAGTTACGGGATTGTCGAACGGCATGGCGGGACGATTGATGTATCGAGCCAACCGGAGCGGGGAACGGCCTTTGTCGTGAGGTTACCTTTGCGCCCGACGAGATCGTAGCACGGATAGTCCTTGCGCCTATCAGGAAAAGGATGGAGGCAAAGATGGCAGAACGGGCAGCGCGTATCATAGTGGTGGATGACGAGGCCACGGCACGTGTCTCCCTGGCGGAGATATTGCGGTTGGAGGGCTACCAGGTCGATACGGCCGCCAGTGGAGAGGAGGCTCTGAGCCTGCTGAAAAAGAGCGACCCTTTCGATCTGATGGTGCTCGATATCAAGATGCCGGGGATGAGCGGTCTGGAAGTGACCGAGGCGGTGCAGGAGCAGTACCCCGATGTCGTCATCATTCTCCTGACGGCCTTTGGCAAGCTGGAGACGGCGATCGAGGCCATCCGCAAAGGGGCGAGCGATTACCTGCTCAAGCCCTCCTCCGTTCCCGAGATTCTGGAGAGCGTGCGCAAGGGGCTGGCAAAGCACCAGCAGGTGCAAAAGCGTCAGCACCTGGTCAGCCAATTGCAGCAGACGCTCTCCGAGTTGGCCGCGGCCGAAGGTGCGGAGGCGGCTGCAGAGACACCGCCCCAGCCCAACCGCTTTATCCAGGTCTGCGACGTCGTGGTGGATCGACAGAAGCACGTCGTCACGCAGGGAGGCAAGCTGCTGGACCTGACCCCCACCGAGTTCAAGATACTCACCTGCCTGATAGAGACGCCCGATCGGGTTTGGAGCCCGCAGGATCTGGTGCGGCAGGCGCAGGGGTACGAGACCGACGCCTGGGGCGCACGGGCCATCATCCGGGTGCACATCCGCCGCCTGCGCAAAAAGATGGAGGCCGATCCCTCCGATCCGAAGTATATCCTCAACATGCGCGGGGTCGGTTACGTGTTTGCTGGCAGCGAATCCAATAACACGGGCTGACTTTTCCCTCCGTAACCAAACCAGTGCCGGTTTTGGCAACTCGGTGGGTACGGCAGGGGATGTGAACGGGGATGGCTACGCTGACGTCGTCATCAGGGCACGTTGGTACGACAACGGCCAGGTCGACGAAGGGCAGACATACGTGTATCACGGCTCGGCCTCGGGCTTGAGCGCGACGGCCAACTGGACGGCGGAGAGCGACCAGGTCAGTGCCTACTTCGGTGTCTCGGTGAGTACGGCAGGGGATGTGAACGGGGATGGCTACGCCGATGTCATCGTTGGGGCATCCTATTACGACAACGGAGAAACCAACGAGGGACGCGCCTATGTCTACACAGGCACAGTTTCGGGGCTGAGTGCGACGCCAGCTTGAACGGCTGAGAGTGACCAGGCCTATGCCTACTTCGGCATCTCTGTAAGTACAGCCGGGGATATGAACGGGGCCGGCTACGCCGACGTCATCGTCGGGGCATACCACTACGATGCCAGTGAGTTGGACGAGGGCCGCGCCTTTGTCTACTACGGCAACGGCAGCAACGGCCTGGACCTCCTCCCGCGCCAACTGCGCACGGATGGGTTGACACCCATCGCGCCGCAGGGTATGTCCGACTCGGCTACGTCGATGCAGATCGGCCTGATCGGGCGGATGCCCCTGGGCCGGGAGAAGGTCAAGCTGCAGTGGCAGGTGGCTCCGCTGGGCACGCCCTTCACCGCCAATGTCGGCGTCATCAGCGGCACCAGCGCCGCCTGGACCGACGTGTTGACCACCGGCGTCGACATTACCGAGACCGTGACCGGCCTGACGCCGAACAC
>CAZWPV010000034.1:0-11729 GCA_964635485.1 uncultured Anaerolineales bacterium | reverse complement strand
GAGAAAGCAAAACTCGGCCTCCGGGAAGGCGCTCTGTTCGATATCCGCGGGAGGCGTGATGTGATCCGTGATGCCCACGACCCAGTTGGCATTGGGGCCGTTCGGTTTGTTGTTCATATCAAGAAAGCACAGCCGCTAGCTGCTCCCGGCTGCGCCCTGCATACGTTTTCCATCATTCGCATAGCCTGTTCGCTCGTTCGGAGAGCACCAGTCACACAGGCCGAGTCTCACACCGTAATCACTACACGAAGAAAAACCTACTCCACAGCGGGCAGGGTGAAGTAAAAGAGGCTGCCCTGACCCACCTCGCTCTCCACGCCGACCTGCCCGCCGAGCTTTTGCATGATGCGCTGCACCAGCGTCAGCCCCAGCCCGTACTCTGTGACCGGATACTGGTCGGTGCGTGTGAAGAGCCGCACCCGTTCCTCCGATGCCAGCCCCCGGCCGTTATCGCGCACCCAGAAACGCACCATCCCCCCCTTCCCTTCTCCCCTGATGGGGGGGACAGAGGGAGGCTCCGCGCCCAGCTCTACCCGCGGCGGCTGCCCGCCATACCTGATAGCGTTGCTGATCAAATTGGCCCATACCTCCTCGACCCACGAGCCATGCCCCAGTGCCGTCGGCCAGCTATCGGGCAGGACGACCTCGGCTTGATACTCTTTGACCATATACGACATCCGCTCCAGGACACCGGCAACGATACGGCCCATGTCCAGAGGGCCAATCTCCTCCATAATCTCCTTGAGAGGCTCAGCCCGCACCGCCAACAGCCTGTCGACGGCAGCGACGACTTCGTCCCCCCGCTGCACGATGATGTGTAGATAATGCGTCAGCTCCTCGTCCGAAAGCGTCGAACGATCCTTCTCCAGCATCTGGGCAAAGCTGACGACGCGCCCCAGCGGCTCTCTGATGTCGTTGGCGAGCGTGTGCGTGAAAGCGTCCAGCTTCTTCTGTACAGCCAGGAGGTCGTCCGTTCGCTGGCGCAGCAAGCTTTCGGCCTGGCGATGCTCAGCCCGTAGGGATTTTATCTCTTCGAGAAGTTGCGCTTTGGTCTTGCCCGCCATCAAGTGCCTCCTATCGTTCTGGTCGGATTGCCAAGCCGCCCACGCAACCAGCCAACGCTTGATTCCAGCATAGTTCAAACAAAACGCCCGCGCGTGAGGTAACCCTTTCGGCTTCGCTCAAGGCAGGCCTTTCGACCTTGCTCAGGGCAAACCTCGACAGCACGCAGGCGCTGATGGAATGACTACGGCGGCTGCCACTGCTCCGCCACCACTACACATAGTATACACCGCTCCGCGATCTGGGCAAGGTCGCCAAGATATCGCGCAGGGCACGGGCCCGCTGCATCACATCTACCAGGCGCGGGCCAAGCGCCTCGATCAGATAAAGCCGATCCTCCGCCGCCAACACCTTCAACGGGGCGTACAGCCCCTGCAGGCCACCGATGACCTCTGCCAGGTGCGGACGGAGCTGCTCCAGCACTGCGCGATCATGGTGGCCCTGCAACACGTCCAGTGCTGCCACCAGCTCCCCCGCCGTGCCAACGTCGGCCGTTTCACCGTCAATAGCAATTGGATAACGCATCATCTCCATAATCATTACTCCTTCGTGATAAGTACCTCACAACTGGAGGCAGGACCCACAAAGGTCACGCTTAACATCTGAATGCGGTACCCGCCCACGATCCTCTCCTCGCCCGGTCCTAGCGCGACTCTTTCCGTCACATTGTCCTTTGCGACGAGCAGATGTACTATGACGAACCCGCTGCCGTCCTCAAGGTGGCCGTGCACCATGCTTTCTACCTCGACCGTCAACCCCTCTCCCACGATGTCGACAGGGCGATCCTCCAGGGTAAAAGGCTCGCCGAGTCTGGCCGATTGGTTGGGCAACAGATCACGCAAAGGGGATCGCCCACCCTCCCCGATCAAGAGCCAACCACCGCCAATCGCACCCAGGCAAATACAGAGCAGAACGATGCACGCTCCCACAATGGCGACGACTACCCGCTTGCGCGAGCGTTTTTTAGAGCGCCTCATCGTCACCTCCCGGGTAGAGTTCGCACCTGGGATACCAACTGCACGATCCCCCGCTGGCCGTTGATCAACCAGGCAGAATCCTCGGCAGCCAGCGCCTCCGCCTGCCCCGGCTGCAACCCGACCATAATCTCCCCCTTGAGCGGCCTCAGCACGAGGAACGGCGCAGGGAAATAATCGGCAATATCCTCCAAGCGGGTCGTGTGCGGCCAATGCCGATCCCCCAACAGCCGCCGGTAGTTCACGTCGCCCTTCAAGATGACCAGGTCCGCGCGCACCAAATCGTCCCGCAGCGGCGGCGGGAAATCACGAAACATCCGGTAGCTGGTCCAGAAAGGGTCATCCTTTAGGGTTAAGCGCCCGCTTGCCACCTGTCCCTCCACCCGCGCGCCGAATTCCCGCACCGGCGAGTCGGGCGCATCCCGCAGCAAGTCAAGCGTCAGATGCACATCCGAAGGTCTGGCATCGGATACGAAAAAGGGCCTGTCCTTGAGGTGAAAGACCACCTCGCGCGCCCAGCCCTGGGCAAGCAAAAAGTCGGCCAGTGCGACGTCAAAAAGCAGATCGAGCCCGACGTTGTCGTTGATAAAGTCGATCCGCTGCAAGCCACCCGTCACCAGGTCTCTGAGCGCGTCCGTGTGGTCGATGAGCAGCTTGTGCCGCTCCTCGCGAGCCGCCAGGCCGCCCTGTACCTCCGCTCTGACGGTGGTGTTGCTCAGATCGGCCCGATTGCCCCACAGGCAGGAGTGAAGCAGCGCCTCGAAGGCAATCTCTGAATCGGCGGCGGCGAGTTGACCCCAGCCGGCGGCAAAGTGCGCCACGGCCCCCTTTATCTGCCTGCGCTTCTGCACCGCGAAGGGATCGCGTCCCTCCCACGGGCCAGGCTGAAAGTAACGCACCGCCTCCAGCAAGCGGCGGTAAAAGAAGGCCTCGGCAAAGTACCACCCCACATCGAGCCACGTCTCGCCTTCGTACTTGGCCAATTCATCATTCCAAGATGCGACGCCAGGAGCCTCCTCGCTCAGCGGGCGTATAGGCTGTGAGGCGATCTCCGCCTCGAACGCCTCCAACGCGCCCACGATGCTAGGCGGATAGTCGTTATCGGCGATGACCTGGCGGATGATGTGCGGCTTGCGCTCGACGATGGTGAAGCGAGCGAAGGAGTCGGGGTCGGAGGTCATCAGCAGCGGCGGCAGCCGATTCTTTCCCCTGTTTTGCTCGATGTGCACGATCGCGGGCACGAAGAACGCAGCACAGCCCAGCACCGTACAGGCAAGCCCGCCGATCAGGTACCACGGCTGCACGCCGATCAGGTTGGTCACCGGAGCGGCGATGAGCAGGCTGACAAAGCCCGCCGCCATGCTGAGGCCGATCAACGTGAACACCCGCCCCTGCATGTCCTCGTCGACGTTTGCCTGCAACACCGCGTACATCGACCCGACGATCATCGAATTCATAAACCCGGCCAGGAAATTGCCCGCTATCGCCAGCCAAAAAGCGCCGGGCGGCGCCAAGCCCACCACGACGAAACCGGCCCCCAGCAGTGCCAGCCCCATCAACGGTGTATAGACGCGGCGGCGGAAACCGCCCCACACCCCCAGGATCAAGCCGCCCAGCAAAACGCCGCCGCCCCAGCCAAACTCGAACCAGGCCGTCTCCTGGGCCCCACCGCCGAAATGGCGGATCACGAGCAGAGATGGCAGCGCCGCCGTGGGCGCTAACACGAAATAGACCAGCATCCCCATGCCCACGAGCAGCATCGCCCCCGGCCAGTGCCAGACGTAGCATATGCCCTCCCAGATATCGTGCAAGATGTGCGGCTCCGAACCATCCGGCTTCTTAGCTTCGCGCTTGGGCTGAGGGATACGCACCACGGACAACGTGAGAACAGCAGGGAGCGCCGTCACCACGTCGAAAAACACGAACCCAAACGGCGGTAAATTATCGAACAAAAAGGCCCCTATCGGCAGGCCGATCATGTCCAGCAAGCCCGTCACCGTCTGGCTAAAGCCTGCCACACGGGCTAGGTGTTTTTCGGGCACCATCAAGGAGGTCGAAGCCGTCATCGCCGGCAGGTGAAAGGCTGTCGCCAGCGAGCGTACCATGATGACGACGTAAATGTGCCAAACCTGTACCGTCGTGCCGCCCTGTGTGGCCTCACCCCAGAACATGTATGCCAGCCACAACGAAGCCAGGGCTACGATGCTATCGGCCACGAGCATGACGAGGCGCCGGTTCCAGCGATCCACGTAGGCGCCGGAAAAAAGGGAAAACAGCGCCTGGGGCACGAGTGAGGCAATCATTACCCAAACGAGCACCTCAGGCGCGTCATCTGGGGATTTCGCCTCCATCTGCTGAGCCAGCCAAAAGATAACCGCAAAGCGCACAGCCCGGCTGCCGACCAGGGAGATTTGCTGCCCCGTCCAAATCGACAAAAAGGGGATTGTCCACCTGCACCCAGAAAATCGCCGCGTTCCCTCTGCCACGTCTAGCTCCCGTCCAAGCCCACTCGTTCCACTCGCACCCCCTCGTAAAGTGCCTCAACCTCGGCGCGGACGATCACGCCGACGCCCTCGCGGGCAGCGGATGCAGTCCCGCAAGCTACGCCCCACCTGGCCATCTCCTCCAAAGGTCCCCCACGCTCTAATGCCCAGGCGATGCCGGCCAACAGCGCGTCTCCCGCCCCGACGGGGTTGCACACCCGCACGCGCGGCGGCCTGGCCAAGATCGCCCCCTGTGCAGACGCCAACAGCAACCCATCGGCATCCAAGGATAACGCCACCAGTTCAACTCCCTGGCGCAGGAAAAACCCAGCGGCGTCGAGCGTGCCACCGTCATAGGCGATAGCTCGCCCGGTCGCCTCCTGCGCCTCGGCCAGGTTGGGCTTGACCAGGTGGGGGGCGGCTTCGCACCCCAGGCGCAGCGGCTCACCGCTGGTATCGAGCAGCGCCCGCGCCCCGCCAGCCTGCACAGCGTCGATCAACCGGGCGTAGAGATTGGGCGGCACACCGGGCGGGAGGCTACCGGAGAGCACCCAGATGTCGCCCGGCGCGACCCGGCCCCGGACGCGGTCGAGGAAAGCCGCCACCTCCTCCGCCCGCACCGTGGGGCCGGCCTCGTTCACTTTGATGTAGCGCTCTGCATCGGCGACGACGACGTTGGTGCGTGTTTCACCGGCGACGTGCACGAAATCGGTGGCGATCCCAAGATCGGCCAGGCCGCGTTCCAGCAGGCGTCCAGTCGCCCCGCCGACAAAGCCCATCGCCACGCTCTCAGCGCCCAAAGCACGCAGCGCCCGCGAGACGTTGAACCCCTTGCCGCCTAAATCGAGCCGCACCGCCGCAGCCCGCGCCATCTCGCCGAAGGTGATGCGTGGCACGGTCAGCGTGCGGTCTAGCGCAGGATTGAGGGTGACAGTGACAACCATCGAGGACCCGTCGTCGTTCTACCAGAGATCGTCGCCCCGCAACGCTCGCTTGAGAAACTGGAACATCAGCCAGCACTCCCAGGCAAAGGGCGCAAAACCCAACAGGCCAAGCACCGGCATGCGGAAATAATAGACCCCAAAATCGAGCGGCCAGGGGACCAGGTAGCGCCAGCCGGAGGTGGCCCAGAAATTCCAAAACTCCCACAAGAAACCGGCGACCAACCCCGCCGCCAACAGTCGCAGCGCGGGCCGCGGGTCGCCCCGCCCCCAGGCGCTCAACGGCGTGTCGATCCCCAGTTGCATGTTGAACGGCTCCAACAGCAGGATGAACCCGATCCAGACAAAGCCGAAGGTGTATCGCGCGATGGGGAAGGGAAGCAGCGGCGGGACGAGCACGCACGCCAACCCAACCACAAACATCGCCGCCAGCGCCACCGGTGAAAAGGCGCGCGGCCTTGCCCTGAGACCCTGCAAAAACCCCAATCCCTCCAGCACGTCGGCGGTCTCGAACATCCCCGGCATGATCGTGGAGAAGGACCACAGAAAAGCCCAATCCCGCTCGACCGGATGTTCCGGCACGCCCACGTAGAACCAGTTCCACAGCCGCAGGTTATACGCCTCAAACAGCAGCCAACATCCGACCGAGATCCAGAGCAACATCAGCGCCTCACGCGGCCGGTCGTGAAGGAATGAGTGCCCCCTTAGGCGCAGCGCGAGCGCGTCGGCAAAGAGGATGTAGCCCGTCCAGACGATGGGCGTGAACCACTTGGCAACAAAGGGCTGCCGGGCGAAGAGGCAAATCTCGGCGACGACGATGATACCCAGCCCGGGCCAGCCGTACCACTTGAGACGCATCGAATGCCTCTGTGACACGGCACTGATTGTACCCGAAAGTGGCAAATCGTACCAGAGGAATACACACAAACGAGGGCACTCCCCCAGCGCCCTCGAACAGATCGCGTTTTGCAGGCGGCTCGATCACGGGAAAAAGCCCAGACCTGTGGTCGGGGTTCTTCACCTGCGTTTTGACTTCTTGGACAACGACGACCGCCACTGGAACAACCGTACGAACCACAGCCGCCAGCGCAGTCTCTTCCAAGCCTGCAATGCATGCCAGCGCTCGTCCGCTCCCACCCAGCGAGCGGTGTACGCCGCCTGCACGTAGAGATCAACCAGGCGACGCACCTCCGCGATCGTACCTGTCAACAACCCACCCCACCACCCCTCCCGCACCGGCCCCGCCGACCACGCAGCGAACGACTCGGCAAACTCGTAGGGCGTATCGCCCGTCCGCATCGGTACCGCCAGTCGCCACCCATGATGCCGCAGCCGCCCATAGAGCGCCACCACAGCCGCGGGCGGCTCAAGGTTGCGCAACCGCCAATTGTCGACGGCCAGCCAAACGCCCACCGCCAACACCGGCAAGATAGGCAACACCCACCAGATCAATCGCGCGAAGCGACCCAATTCCTCCCAACCTCCGGGCGACGACTCTGGCGTCTCTTCCAGATCGGGCGACTCTGGCGACTCGTCGTCCCCGGCGGATCGCCGGATGAGAGGACGTCCGCCCGTTGGCTCAAAGTCAATCCAGCCGTATCCGGGGAAATAAACCTCAACCCAGGCATGGGCATCGGCCGCGGTGACGTCGTAGACAGCCTCGTATGGGTCATAGGAGCCAGAGGCATAGCCTATCGCCAGTCGCGCAGGCAACCCCGCCGCGCGGGCCAGCACCACCATCGACGTGGCATAGTAATCGCAGTATCCCTCCTGCAAATCAAATAGGAAATAATCGGCGATGTCAGGCACGCCAACCGGAGGCAGCGGTAGGTCGAGGGTGTAGGGATAATCCCGGAGGTAGGACTCGATGGCAAGCGCCCGGTCGTAAGGAGTTGGCTCGGTCGCCGTCAGATCGCGCGCCAGCCCCAACACCCGATCGGGAACCGTCTTGGGCAAGGCCAGATAACGATCCCGGACCCACTCCGGGTAATCACTCCCCGCAGACCGCAACTGCTCCTCGGAGGCGGTGGAGACCAACGAGACGGCCTGATAAGTCGTCGATTCGAGAGTCGCGCCAAAGATATCCTCTGGAGAGCGCCACGCGACGGTGTAATCGTGATCGACCGAGACCAGTGTGCCGGCCGCATGGAGCAACCCCTCCACATCGCCAAAGATCGTCACGTTCTGCCGCAGCTCGCGCTGGGTCTCGAAAGCCGCCACCTCAAGCTCCTCACCTGCTTCATAGTCAACCGTCTGTGGCTCGGACGCACGCCACCCGCGCCCAATGTAAACATCGTAGGTGATGCTGCGCCAATAGTAACGCGGCACTTCCCTCACGATCTCCTCCGGCAGACCAGGGGGAAGCTCCCCCGTGCCAATAGACATCACCATTTCCCGCGAGAGCTCCGGGCCGGAACCGATAAGGTGCCTGCGTGGCAATCCACCCCGCTGCAGGTCTTCAAAGTGACTTTTCTCCATCATCGAGGGGAGAACCGCTATTATCGACGCTTCGTCGTCCAACTCGCCCCCACCCGTCTGCCCGGGAGCAAAGCGCTCCATAAAGTCGACGAGGTTCTCAAACGTAAGCGATGGCGACAATGCTGCAAAAATGACCAGGAGCGACGAAACTAGAATCACCGCTACTGCCGTATCATTTCCCAAATCAGGAAAATCGATCCCGGTAGCCAGCCAGCGGCGCTGGCGGGCGCTGTATGCCATCAGTCCCAACAACAACAACGTCGCTCCCAGCAGCACTAAAACGACAAACGTGTCACCCCAGTTGTAAGACAGTGTGGCCATCAGCAACACGCTACCCGGCGCAATCGCCAGCAGCGGAGTGGCGCGCCGACGCAGCGCCCAACCGGCCCAGGCGGATACCAGCCACAAAGCCATACCCCACACCAAGGTCGCCGCCACCGGATCGAACGCCGAGTCGCCCGCCAGCAGCGCCTGCAGCCAATCGGATACCCGCACCACCAGCGTGCTGACGCCGCCCCACAGATTCGACAGAGCTGAGATAACAGGGGCCCAATCCACCACAAAACGCTGCGGCTGCCGCTGAAGCACAACCAGCACCAAAAGCCACGGGATGACCTCTACAACCAGAACGATCAACTCCCATGTCAAAACCGCGAGCTCGTCCCCCAACCGCCCAACGCGCAGGAACAGGCCTACAAAGCCTAATACAAAGAGCAAGATGCCAGCCTTCCAACGGGCCAACGACGTCGAGGCCAATCCCCACCCAACCAACAGTCCAACGACCGCCACGGCCACTAGCAGAAAGGCGTCGAGGCCATCCACCACGCCCGCAATTCCTGCGGCCACGCTGATCTCTACGACGACCATGAGTCCCAGGGCCAACAAGTTGTGCAACCCCAGCCGACGCGAAGCCCAGCGCAGCAGCCGTGCCACGATACGAATCACGATAACACCTTCCAAGCCATGTCGCGGGGCTGACGAACGGCTACCGCCCGTCCGGTTCCCAAAACCCGCCACTCCCAATGTCCCTCCCGTCCGGGACGAGCCTCAGGCTGATCGAGCAGGTCGCGCGTGACAACGCGGTGCGGCACCCCCAGGTCCGTCAACATAGTTGTCGTACCACGCACGTCGCCGGCACCGCCGAAAGAAACGGGGTCGAGCAAGAGCACCGTAGGCGTGACACCCCGTCTCAGCAGAGTCACGAGAGGTTCGATCCAATTCCCATCTACGGCCGGAGTGATAATGATGAGGCTGGCGCTCCGGCCGAACGCAGGGCCCTCTCGCGCCAAGAGGTCCGCCAGTGAAGAGGTGCCGGGGGAAACCAGGGCCAGCGCACGCAAGATCTCCCACCGCTGGTAATCACCGCCCCGAGGTGGAATCCACAACAACTCCCGGCCTTGTGTCGCCAATCCCACAGCCCGCTTTGCCCGCAGCCCCTGGTCGGCCAGCGAAGCCGCCAGGATCACCCCGTGCTCCGTAGTAGAGTTCTGCCCCTCGCCCACCTGCACACACCGGTCCATATCCAACACAATCCACCAGTCACCGGCGGGGACGCCATCAAGATGCCGCACAAAGAGCGAATCTCGCCGGGCGGAGGTGCGCCAGTGCACCCAACGCAAGCTATCACCCGGCACGTACTCCCGCACACTGGAGGCGCTGACCGTATGATCGGGGGCATCGGCGCGCGGGCGGCCGTCGCCGGAGCGCCCGCCGAGAAATATCCGCAGATCCGACAGCGGGACAACGGGGGGCATCACCAGAAAAGAAGCTGTATCAGGGTAGTGCTGACTCACCGTAAACACACCAAAGGGATCGCCCGTCAGCAGCGTGGTCGGGCCGATGGTAAAGAGACCACGACGCGCGCAAATGGCATCCTCACGCCACCGAAGCACCGACCTGCCCCCTATGCCAAGCCCCCGCCCCGCCTGACCACCAGGCACTGTGGAGTGATCCACGATCTCGACCCACAAGGCAGGCAACCAGCCATCGTTCTGCAATTCAAAGTGCTCCTCCAACCGATCACCTACCTGCGCCCACCCAAAACGCATCTCGCGGGTGAACCCCAGCCTACGCGCCAACATCCACGCCCAGAGATAGCAGACCAGCAGCGCTCCCCCCAGCCCCACCAGCAAGATAGTCCAACCGGCATAGTACGCAAAAATCCGCGGGATCAAAACCAACCCCACCAAAACGGGCAAGAGCCACGTCTTTAGTTTCAAGCGCGTCTTGACCTGCGCTTCGTCGCGCCGTTTTCTATCATCCATCAGACACCATCCAACAACAGCCGGGGAACTACTCGCTCCGGCAGCTCCCGCGCACCCGGGCCAACCACAGTCGCTGGCACAGACCGTGCCGAGCCTTTACGCCGAAGCGCAACAGTCACAGTATCCTCGCTGCAAGTCAGAGAGAAAACCGTTCACCACGTCCCGGTCAGACGGCGGGAACGTCACGTCCAACGTGTGAGAGAGAGGGAAAAGCCAAACATCAAGGCACAGTCGAGGCTTGGATGCCGCTCAGCTCTCGCCAGCTAGATCCCCGCCAGGCACCGGCAATGACTCGAGGATCTCCTGCACGACGTGCTCTGCGCTCAGCTCCCGCAGGCGCGCCCTGGGGCTCAGGATCACGCGATGCGCCAGAGCAGGCAAAGCCATTTCCTTGATATCATCGGGGAGCACAAAGTCCCGCCCCTGCATGGCGGCCCTCGCCTGCCCCGTCCGGTACAAAGTCAGACTGCCACGCGGGCTGGCACCCAGGTAAACGTCCTGATGCTGACGAGTTTGGTCTATCAATTCCACGATGTAGCGCTTAACAGCCAGCGAGACGTGGACTTCCTTGATGCCCTCCTGAGCGTTCACCACCTCGTCCACCGCAGCCACCGGACCCAAGTCCTCGACCGGGTGATGGAATTGCTGCCGCTCAAGAACGACGATCTCATCGTCCAGGGCAGGGTACCCCAGCCGGACGCGCAGCAGAAAACGATCGATCTGGGCTTCAGGAAGAGGAAAGGTGCCCTCGTACTCGATCGGGTTTTGAGTGGCCAGCACCATAAACGGTTGCGGCAAAACGTGCGTCACGCCATCCACCGTGACCTGGCACTCCTCCATCACCTCCAACAGAGCCGCCTGGGTCTTGGGCGTAGCGCGGTTGATCTCGTCCGTCAGGATGATTTGAGCCATCACCGGCCCAGGTCGGAACTCGAACTCGCGCGTGGCCTGATTGAAGACGGACACGCCCGTGACGTCACTGGGCAGCATGTCGGGCGTGAATTGGATGCGACCGAACGAACAGCCCAGTGAACGCGCCAGGCAGCGCGCCAGCATCGTCTTGCCCACGCCCGGCACGTCCTCGATCAGCACGTGTCCCCGGCTGAGCAAACCAACGACGACCAGCTCGACAGTTGCGCGCTTGCCAACAATGACCTTCTCAATGTTCTCGATCACACTTTCGGCAAATACCTGAACTTCAGATACAGCAGACATAGCAACGGGCCTCCTTTTTACTATGTACTCTATCTATGGGTTCTCGAGTTTTGGGTACCAAGCTGGATAAAACATCGTCTATGACAGGTTATTTCATCAGAAAACTGCCGCCAGCGGCGAAAAACGGGCCTACAACGGCGGCTCGAGGCCTATCAACAGCTCGAAAGGGCCTGATTTGGCGAACCCATAGATAGGGTTATGTGTATCGTCAAACGGTGCCGCAGCGCCGCTTGAAAAACGATTATACCTCACGACCGGAAAACTGTAAACGGCAAAATGACAGGAACTCTCGACCCATCTTCAGAATCACGC
>CAZWPV010000033.1:11577-11850 GCA_964635485.1 uncultured Anaerolineales bacterium | reverse complement strand
CATACTCGGCTCGCTCCTCGCGCACATGCCGGATCACCTCGCTGGTTCGCTCTCGCAACTCGCGCACGCCGATCAAAGACATATCTCCTCCTGTAGTTACAAAAGTAGTGTCTATTGATGCTATATTCTACCACCGATCGTTCATCCTGGCAACAATCGTATCATCTCAATAATCCGGGGGGCAGGGGGGTGGGGGGGGGGGGGGGGCGGCCCCCCCCCCCCCCCCCCCCCCCCCCCCCAGGGGGGGGGAGCAACACAAAGCCAAACACCCCC
>CAZWPV010000033.1:0-11567 GCA_964635485.1 uncultured Anaerolineales bacterium | reverse complement strand
CGGGGGGTGTGCGGGCGGCTGCCCCGCCCTCACACCCCCCATCTCCCCCTACTCATTGAGAAGATACCAACAATCTGCCGAACTCCCCGAATTGGCCAAATGGTGTATAATGGCGAGCGCCCAAGGAGAAATTATGAGTGAAGAGATAGCCAGCCCGCCTAACCCCATGGAATTCGGCTCCATGCCGCTCGACCCAGTCTATGCCTGGGGGATCGTGCTGGAGCCGGTGGAGACCATGATCGAGCGCACCGCCGCCTTCATCGAGCAACTGGCGCGCGAGACGGTCGAGCGCGGGGAGGAGTACGGCGACGAGGAACTGGAGCGGCGCTTTCTCGACTTTTTTGACCAACTGGTGGAAGAGGGCACGCTCACCCGCCTGCCCGACGCCCCGCCGGAGATGGGCCGCCGCATTCTAGGCCCGCGCCGCTGGCTGCGCGCCCAGCGCATCCGGATCAACCGCATCGTCGCCCATTGGCGCGAGCACGGCGGGCCTGCCTGATCTCCAGCCGGCGATAAGGACCACGCTATCGCGCCAGTAGCGCGGATCGGAATCCGCGGCTACACCTGGCCCTCCAACTCCCTGGCAAAGACGTCGAACGCCGACTGGCCGTAGAGGCAAAAGACGACCCGCTCCAGCCCAGTCTCACCTCTCAAGTATGCGATAGCCGCCTCCAGCATCACCTGTGCCGCCTCCTCTACGGGATAGCCAAAGATGCCGGTGCTGATGGCGGGCAGGGCCACCGACTTGAGACCGTGGTCGTCCGCCATCTGGAGCGCAGCGCGCACCGCCGAGGCCAACAGCTCCGCCGAGCGGGCCGTGCCGTCGTAGATCGGACCGACGGCGTGAATGACGTGGCGCGCCTTCAGCCTGCCGCCGGAGGTGATAGCCGCCGAACCGGTGGGCACCCGCCCGCGCGTGTGCACCCAGACGTCGCTCTCACTCTGGATGGCCGGGCCGCCCTTGCGGGAGATGACGCCAGCCACGCCGCCGCCGTGGGCCAGCCGCTCGTTGGCGGCGTTGACGATGGCGTCGACGTCCATCTCCGTGATATCCCCCTCGACCAGTTCGAGAAACGCGTCGTTGATTTGAGTTTTCATCGCCTGCCTCCCATGTTCTCACCGCTCTCACGCTCGATTATACCAGTTGCCGCGCGTTTGGGACAGTGTTATAATGTCCGCCGCCTATGACCACCCAACCAGCTAACCAACCAACCAACCAATCACTACCTCGCCTTACACTTTTTGCGATATTCCTGGCCGCCTTTGCCCTCTACGCCGCCACCGCCGCGCCGGGCACCGTCTTTGGCGATCCCTCCGAGTACCAGTTCGTCCCCGCCCTCCTCGTCATCGCCCACCCGCCGGGCTATGCCTTCTACACCTTGCTGGCCAAGCTCTGGCAGACACTCGTCCCGGCCGGCACCATCGCCTATCGCACCAATCTACTGGCGGCCGCCGCAGGAGCGTGGGTCGCAACGGCCGTCTACTTGACTGCACGCAATCTCCAAGCACAAATCACGAATCGCAAGTCGCAAATCAACGCTCTCATCCCGCCGATTTTTGCCGCGTTGTGCATCGCCGCCTCCCCCGACCTGTGGCAGCATTCGATCCACGCCAACGCCCACGTCGTCAGCGCCGCGCTGACCGCCACCCACCTGTGGCTGCTCACATCCTGGTGGCGCACCAAGAACGACCGCTGGCTGGTCGCCTTTGCCCTCGTGCTGGGCCTTTCGGCGGCCCACCACCCCATCACCCTGATGGGCGTCCCGGCCTACGGCCTCTTCGTCCTGCTCGTCCGATTCCGCATCCTGCGCCAATGGCGGCTTTTGCTGGTACTGGCCGTCTGCCTATTGCTGGGGTTATCCCCACTCCTGTACTTTCCCCTGTGCAGCCCAAAAATGCCTCCCGGCTTCCAACCCACCGACATGAACACCTGGGAGGGGTTCGTGAACCACGTCACGGCCAAGGGACTGCGGGTCAACTTTGGCCACTTTGGCCTGGTCGACCAGCCCGCCCGGGCGGTGGTCTTTTGGTCGCTCCTGCGCCTCCAGTTCTCCCTACCCGTCGCCCTCCTCATCCTGTTGGGACTCGTCGCCCTGATACGCCGCGCGCCCAAAGCCGCCGTCCTCCTGGGCCTATTCCTTCTCTTCCACATCGCCTTCACCATCAACTTTTACCAGGACATCATGGCCTACCTGCTCAATCCCTTCGCCGCCCTGGCCATCGTCGCCGGGCTCGGCAGCATGGCCGTTATCGAATTCCTCGCGCGGCAGGTTCAAAATATACGGCCCGCTATCCGCCGTTCGCTATTTGCTATTTGCTATTTGCTACTTCTCGCTATCCCCCTCTATAAGGGCACACTCAACCTCCAACGCGGCATCTCCCTCCACGACTTTACCGCCCCGGACGACTATGTCGCCGCCCTATACGAGCGCTTTGCCGGGCGCAGCGAGGGCGCGGTGATCCTCTCCGATTGGGAGCACCTGACGCCCCTCCTCGTCCACACCCACGTCTACGGGAAGCCACTGGACGAGGCGGACGTGAAAAAGGTGGTCTACGTCAACCCCGCCGACGGCCCCACGTGGGTGCGGAACGTGTGGGAGAACATCGAGGTAGGCCCCATCTACGTGGTCGGCTACCGGCCCGCGCTGCGCGACGAAGGATTCCGCCTCATCCCCGACGGCCCCTTCTACCACGTCGTCGCGCCGCCGGTGCTTGACCTTATCCCCCCCTATCCCCTCGACGCCTGGGCCGACGGCCGCGTCCACATCCTGGGCTACGACCTGAATCCCCCCCTCGTGGGGGGGAATAATGGAGGGGGGGGCGTCCGCGCAGGCGAACCGCTGCGGCTGGTCTTGTATCAGAGTGTGACGGAGCCGCTGGAGGGCTACTGGATGCCGTACGCCCGCCTTGGGCCGTTCGAGGCGCACTGGACGACCGATAGCCGCCTCAACACCCCCCTGTGGCAGCCGGGTGAGATCGTCGTCGAGGAATACGAGTTGCCGGTGCCCTTCGACCTGCCGCCGGGCGAGTATCCGCTGAGCCTGGGCTACGCCGACCTGAGCGGCGGGCGGGCGGAGCTGTCCTTCTCCTCCGGCGAGACCGCGGTGGAGTTGGCGACTATCACCGTGTTGCCGCCCGCCCCCCCTCTTTCCCCCTCATTGGGGGGGATGAAAAGGGGGGGAAACATCCTGGCGAACCTCGACAACCAGGTGGCGTTGGTGAGTGCAAGCGCGCGGACCGGGTTGCAGATACGCCAGGCCAATTGGGAAAAGCCGCTGACCGTGCAGCCAGGGCAGGTCATCCATTTGACCCTCACCTGGCGCGGATTGGCCACCCCGCGCGACAGCTGCACCGTTTTCATCCACCTGATGGATGGCGCGAACCGCCCCGTCGAGGAGATCAACCCCGACGACACGCCGTTGGGCGGCTCTTTCCCCACCTACCTCTGGTTCCCCAAGTGGCTGCCGGGGCAGACGGTGGACGATCCCTACCGGCTGGTCATCCCACCCGACCTGCCGCCGGGCGACTATTACCTGGAAGCAGGGATGTATGGGATGACTTCCCATCGACGGCTTCCTGTGGTAAACTTGGCAGGTCTGGCCGGCGACCGGGTCATCCTGGGACCGGTACAGGTGAGATAGTGGGAGGTATGTCAATGGAGTTACTTTTAATCTGGACCGGAGTCCTGACGATCCTGTTCATTGTTGGCATCGTGTGGATACTCGACCTGCAGCGCCGGCTCCGCTGGCTCCAAAGCCGCCGTGAAGGGATGTTCGTCGGGGAAGATGGAGACGCCAGCCTGGCCGCAGCATTGGAGAACCTGGCCGCCCGCCTCTCGGAGACGAACGCCCGCACCGAGCGGCTGGTGGCACAAGCCAAACAGATCGACGAAACGCTGGCTCACGTGGTGCAGGGCGTGGGACTGGTGCGGTTCCGCGCCTTCCAAGACACCGGCGGCGATCAGAGCTTTGCCCTGGCACTGGCGGATGGCGAGGGAAACGGCGTCGTCGTCTCGGCGCTCTACGGCCGCGGCAAGACGCGCGTCTACGCCAAGCCGGTCCAGGGATGGCTCTCGCCCAAGCCGCTGGGAGAAGAAGAGGAACAGGCACTGGCGGAAGCCAGGCAGACCGTCGTAGGCCACGGTACACACGATTGACAAAAACCCGCCACTGATGTATCATTTTGAGCACTTGAAAGCGCTTAACGGCACAGCAATTCCAAGGTAAGGAGGAAAAACCCGTGTTTGGAAGAGAAAAACCCCAGGCGACAGCGCAACAAGCAGCCACCCCCGTCTCCAAGATCGAGACTATCATCGGCCCTAACGCCTACTTCCGGGGCGACATCCAGTCCGACGGAGGCGTCCGTATTGACGGTATCCTTGAAGGCTCCATCGACATCACCGGCAACCTGGTCATTGGTGAGGGCGCGAAGGTCGTCGCCGAAATCAACGCCAACAACATCTCCATCTCTGGGGCGATCAAGGGCAACATCACCGGCAACCGGGTGGAGATCCTCGATACCGGGCGGGTGTGGGGCGACCTGACCATCAACTCGCTGCTGCTCAACGAGGGCGCTTACCTGCGCGGGCAGACGATGATGCACGGCGACATCGAGCCACCGATGATCGAGGCTCCCAAATCTCAGTCGCAAGCCCAACCCGCCCCTCAGCAGCAACCCCCCAGGGCCACGGTCGTGGACGCGACGTCAAGGCCTCCGATGGAAGATTAAGTCCATCAACAGAACAATCAGCCCTGCCGCATCAGCGCGGTGGGGCTTGCTTTTGTTAACCTTGCGAAGGTTATAAACCTTCGCAAGGCTGTATCTTCTCAATAAATCGGGGCAGATGTAGGGCGGTTTTGCTAACCGCCGCTTGGTCGGATAGCAAATCCGACCTACATTCGCCATTTTCCCCAGAATATTGAGAGGATACGCAAGGCTTATACCAGCGGCCACGGAACCTGACGGCGGTCGGGATCGGGATGGGGAAATATGGGGCTCTCCAGCAGCGCTGCAAGTCGAGCGCCCAGCGCCGCGATCTCTTCCTCGGCCAGCAGCTTGGCCAGCATTTCGCGCAGCGGGCCCTCGTCGCCCAGCCGCTTCTGCAACTCGTGCAAGTCGGCCTGATATGCCTCCGGTATCGGCTCCCCGGCAAAGTCCCAGATCACCGTGCGCAGCTTGGGTTCAGTGTGAAAGGTGAGCGCGTTGTCAATCGCCCACAGGCGATCCCACTGATCCAGCAGCAGATGCCCGCCCTTGCGGTCGGCGTTGTTGGCCAGGATGTCAAACAGGGCCACCGGCAGCAGGTCAGGGCGGCGCTCCTCGCGGAGGGAAAAGTAGGTGGCATCGGGATCGGCGTCGATAAAGAGCTGCAAAGCGCCGACGCCGTGGGGGCCATCGCGCAGAACCGTGGGAGGAATGAGCGGCCAGCCGAGTGCCTGACTGACCACATAGGCGGCCACCTCCCGCAGGCAGAGGGTACCCTGGACAAAGTCCCACAACGGCCTCTCCCCCTGGTACGGCTTGTAGATCGCCAGCGTCTGCAGGTCTTGATCGGCCACGCTGGCGAGAAAGATGACGTTGGAACTGGAAAGAATCTGCCCGACGAGCTCCACGCGTCCCTGAGACAGCAGTTGGAGCACCTGCTCCGGCTCTACGGTTACCGCATCGCCCGTGTCAGTCTTCTTCCAGCTCGTAGAGGCGCTTGCGTCCATTGTCCCGTGCGCAGACGTGCTCTTCGCCGGGCTCCATGACCTCGTTGCACAGCGGGCAGATCGGGCGCCCAGAGGCGACGGCGATAGCAGCCTTGCGGGCCAACACCGCCATTTGCCTGTGGCTGGCCCAGATGCGCACCCTGTCCCCCTCCTCCCCCTCTGCCGCCAGCTCCTCGGCCACGATGACCAGCATGTCGCGTTGCTGGTCGTACCCCAACTCCAACTTGCCCACACGGAAGAGCGGCTCGACCGGTTGAACGAGATCCATGCCCGGAAGATCGATCTCCTCATCGCCCTCGCCCAGCTGCTGTAGCGCACCGCCGACGGCGACGGCTATCGCGGCAGCTTGCTCCTTCTCGATCATCAACGTCACCAACAAGTCACCCTGGGCTGCCTGCAGATAGAACGTCCGCTGGCCTGGCGGGCCGATGGTATCAATGGTGATAAAGTCCACCTGACTCAGTTCGATCCACTCAGGCTGTTTCATCTCTTCCTCTCCTCCATGACCGGCAGGTGACCGACGTCGTTCAGACACAGTAGGCAAGGCATCAGGCCTCCCAGTTCCAACACCGTCAGTGAAGCCGGGGCGACCACCAGCCGCTGGAACAGGTCCAGGTGCAGTCCAATGGTGTAAGCCACGGCGGCCTTGATCACATCGGCGTGGGAGACAACGGCGACCGTCTGCTGTGGATGTTCGGAGCAAAGGTGCTCCAGCTCTGCCAGGGCCCGCGCCTGCACCTCCTGGAAGCTCTCTCCACCGGGGAAGCGCACCATGCTGGGCACAAATTGGACTTGACGCCACAACCGTCGCCTGCGTAGCTTTTCGAGCGGCTGGCCCGTCCAGCGACCCACGCGAACCTCGCCCAGGTCCTCGCGCACCACTACTGGCAACCCGTGGGGCGCGGCGACGATCTCTGCCGTCTCCAGCGCCCGCTCCAGGGGGCTGGTGTAAACCGCCGCTATCTCGACCGAGGCCAAGCGCCGAGACAGAGCCTCCGCCTGAGCGCGCCCCTCCTGATTGAGACAGACGCCGGGCGTCCAGCCAACCACTATACCGTCCTTATGGGCATCGTTAGCGCCGTGACGGACGAGTAACAAGCGAGTCATCTTGAGCCCCCGATGTTTCATCGAACTAATAGCACCGGACATTCTACCTCGTCCAGCAGCTTTTGTAGCGGCGCTAGGTGCAGAATGGTGCTGCTCAACACCAGGGTGCCGACACTCTCGGCTTGCAACGCCTGGATCAACGCTGGCACACTCACTTCTAAAAGCCGTGAGAAGCGCACCAACAGGCCTTGACTGCGCAACCAATCGGCGGTCTCGGCCTGCAGCCGGTACTCTGCATCCGACGTATCGGCCACGATCAAGACGGCCAGATAGCCCCCGTTCTTCCTCGCCAGGTGCGCCGCTACCCGCAAGGCATGCCGGGAGATGGACGAGCCGTCATAGGTCACCATAATCGGCGGCAGGACACCCGTGTCGCGCCGCAACAGGAGCACACAGCACGACGCTTGCACCGCCGCCGCCAGAGCCGTGGAGCCGAGGCGTATCTGCCGCATGAGCGGGCGGCTCACTCTGCCCAGGATGAGCACGTCAGCCTCCTCCGCCGCTGCCACCACCTCGTGTGCGACCTCTCCACGCACGATACGGAAAGAACACTTGACCTTTTGCCGCTCGCAGGCGGCCACAAGTGCCCGCCGCGCCTGTGAGGCCTGGGCCCGCAACTGTCGTTCCATGCGCCTGGGGTTCAGTTGGGCGGCGGAGACGAATGGGTACTGCACCTCTCGCGATGCGGGAGACCCCGCCGCGCGCAGCAGGTTGACGTCCTCGACGTACAACCCTTCCAGCTCCGCCTTCATCGTGGCGGCCAACTCGACCGCGGCCTCAAGCGCTGCCAGGCTGTGGTGCGAGGTATCCAGCGCCACCAATATGCGCCGGAATATTGCCTCGTCATTCCGCGCGTTCATGCCTAGCCTTCTTCCCCGGCCTCTTTCTTCCCTTCCGCCTCCGCTTCCTCCGGAGGTGAAGCAAATTCCCGCTGCTTTTCGGCCAGTGCAATCAGCCGGGCCTCGACCTTCTGGTTGACGCTTCCCCCGGTGAAATCGCCTCTCCTGCCACGCCTGCCAGCCGGAACACCCGTCAGCAGCTCGATTGCCTGATCCACCGTCTCCACGGCGTAAACCTGGAACTGGCCCGCTTTCACCGCCTCGACGACGTCGCGGCGCAGCATGAGATGCTGCACGTTAGAGATGGGAATAATCACCCCCTGCTCGCCCGTCAGACCACGGGCCTGGCAGACGTCGAAAAAACCCTCGATCTTTTCGTTGACGCCGCCGATGGGCTGCGCCTCGCCGTGCTGGTTGACGGAGCCGGTGACGGCCAGCGACTGCTTGATGGGCACCTCCGCCAGCGCCGAGAGCAGCGCGCACAACTCCGCCAGCGAGGCGCTATCCCCTTCCACCCCACCATAGGACTGTTCGAACACCAGGCTCGCCGACAGGGAAAGCGGATGGTCGGGGGCGTAGCGAGCGCCGAGGAAACTCGACAGGATGAGCACTCCCTTGGAGTGAATGGGGCCGCCCAGCTCGACCTCGCGCTCGATATCCACCACCTTGCCGCTGCCCATGCGCACACGGGCGGTGATGCGGTTGGGCTGCCCGAAGGCAAAGTTGCCCAGCATCAACACCGAAAGGCCGTTGACCTGCCCCACCTCCCCACCATCCGTGTCGATCAAGATCGTGCCGCGCTGAATCCGCTCGTGCACGCGCTCGCGTACCCGGTCGGAGCGGTGAATCTGCGCCTCAATCGCGCGCTGCACGTCGGCTGCCTTCACCACACGGTGGCCGGTCACGCCCGCCCAGTAATCCGCCTCGCGCAGCAGATCGGAGATACTCAGCAGGTGGACGGAGAGCTTTTCCGCGTCGCCCGCCAGGCGCGCGCTGCGGGTGATGATCCGCGCGACGGCCCCCCGGTCGAAGGGCCGCAGCTCGTTCTTGCGGGCCAGCGTGGCGATCAGCCGGGCGTAGAACTGATTGTTCTCCGGCGAGCGCACCATCTCCTGGTTAAAGTCGGCCTCGACCTTGAACAGCTCGCCAAAGTCGGGATCGTATTGGCAGAGCAAATAGTACAGCAACCGCTCGCCGATCAGGATGACCTTGACGTCTAACGGGATCGGGTCGGGCTCCAGCGAGACGGTGCTCACCAGGCTCAACGCCTGTCCCAGTGACTCGATGCGCACCTCGCGCGAGCGCAGGACACGCTTGAGCCCCTGCCAGGCGTAGGGTTGCAACAACAACTCGCGGGCATCCAGAATGAGGTAGCCGCCGTTGGCGCGGTGCAGCGCGCCGGGCTTGATCAGGTTAAAGTCGGTCATCAAGGCACCCATCTGCGCGATGTGCTCGACGCGCCCAATGAGGTTGTTGTAGGTCGGATGCTCCTCAAAGATCACCGGCGCTCCCTCGGACTCACTGTGATCCACGATCACATTCACCTGGTAGCGGCGGAACAGGGGCGCCCCCGCCAACGAGGGCGGCAACGGGATGCCCATAATCTGCGGCGCCTCCTCCGTCTTGCGGAACTCTTCCACGTTCTCGATCACGTCCTCCTGCACCGCGTTCAAATAGCCCACGACCTCGGATAGATCGGCGTATTTCTCGCGCAGTTCATCGATAAAGTGCCCCACGGCGAACATCGCCACCTCGCGGTCCAACCCCTTCATCTTTTCCCGCGCCTGGCGTTCCCACTGGCGCACCTGGTATATCACCTCCTGGAGTTGCTCCTGGAGTTGGGCGATCTCACCCTCGACCTGCTTGCGCTCTTCCCCCGGCAGTTCTTGGAACTCCTCAGGACTGACGACCTCTCCTTCCCGCAGGGGGGCGAAAGCCAGCCCCACTGGCGTACGAATCAACGAAACGTTGCGCTCCTGGGCCTTTTTCTGAACATCGGCAAAAGCCTGCTCCTGCTGCTCTTTAAACTCCTCCTCAACCTCCTGCTTGCGCGTGCGATAGTCCTCGCTCTCAAAGGCGGCAGGGATCGCCGTGCGTAGCTCCTCGACCAACTCCTCCATGTCGTCGCGCAAAACCACCCCCTGCCCTGGCGGGAGCTTTATGGTGCGAGGCTTGTGCGGCTTTTCAAAGTTGTTGACATATATCCAATCGGAGGGGACCGGCTCGCTGGCGGCCTTCAGGTCGAGGAACTGGCCGATGGTGGTGCGCTTGCCTGTACCGCTGGGCCCCAGGGCAAACAGATTGTAGCCCTCGCGCCGAATCCCGATACCGAACAGAATCGCCCCCACCGCTCGATCCTGCCCGATGACGTCGGCCAGATCCTCCAGGTCATCGGTGGTCTTGAATTTGAACTGTGACGGTTTGCACTCCTGCGACAACTTGCGCGCCGATAGCGGTTTAACCTTTGCCATGAATATGTCTCCTTGGGTGGGTGGTTAGTTGGTTGGTTCGTTGGTTAGTTTGTTGGTTGCAATCCGGGCTCGTAAGTGACGAACGCCTCGCGCCACGCGTCGGGTATGGGGCTTGGGTGTTGAGCCTCATAGTCGTAGCAAACCTGCACCGTCTGGGCAGTAGCGGCTAATCGCCCGTCCTCTCCCTCGATCCGGTACTCGAAGACAAAGCTCGACCGGCGAAACTCGCTCACCCGCGCGCGGATCGTCACCTGCTCGCCCAACCTCAGCGGCGACTTGAAGCGGCAAGTGGCCTCGGCGATGATGACGCCGACTTGGGTGGAATTGGGCAGAAGGAATCCCAGCTCGCGCATGTAATGCAGGCGCGCCTGCTCCAGGTAGTTAAAGTAGACGGCGTTGTTGACGTGCCCCAGCGCGTCCACGTCACGCCAGCGCACCTCCAGGGTGGTCGAGAAGCGAAAGAGATCGTCCGTCATCCTAACTCCACGAAGCGCGTTCCCCCGGTCTCCAGGTCGAGGATGCAGAAGGAATATCGCCGGGATCGCCCACCCCCCAGCGCGCCGGGGTTGATGACGCGGGTACGGCCCACGGTCTGATCGCGCTGCCTGTGGGTGTGGCCGTGGAAGACGTAGGCATACTCGCCCGAGGCGATCAGATTCTGCAACGCCTCCTCGTTATCGCCGTGGAGCATCGCGATAGAGGTTCCATCCAACACAGGCCGCTGCAGCCAGGCCAACCGGCCCCGTCCAAACGCCTCCTCGACCGCCTGGGTCAGCTTGAAATCGCCGTCCATGTTCCCCTGCGCGATCCACACGTCAAAGCCTGCTAACGCGCGAATCACGTGCGGCCCGCATACGTCGCCGCAGTGCAGGATCGTCTTCACGCCTTCGGCCTGCAATATCTCCAGCGCCGCTTTCAAGTGATCCGTTTCGTCGTGGGTATCTGCGATGATGCCGATCTTCATTCCCGCCCTCACTGGTTAATCTGTCCCGCGAGCGATGCTCGCTCACATAGCAATGCTTGGTATCCTCTCAATATTCTGGGGAAAATGGCGAATGTAGGTCGGATTTGCTATCCGACCAGGCGGCGGTTAGCAAAACCGCCCTACATCTGCCCCGATTTATTGAGAAGATACAATGCTTGCTTGCAAAGCAATAATAACAGAAACTGCCCAATGCGCAATTCGACCACGGTCAGCACTTGATCTTTGACACAACCGAGGTATAGTTGTACCGCTATGCCCGGCCCGAAAATCCGCACCGCTTTCGCTCAACGCCTGCTCACCTGGTTCGCCGCCGAGGCGCGCGATCTACCCTGGCGGCATGATCGAGTCCCCTATCGTGTGTGGCTGGCAGAGGTGATGCTGCAGCAGACGCAGGTCGATACCGTCGTGCCCTACTACGAGCGCTTCCTGGCCCGCTTCCCCACCGTCGAAGCGC
>CAZWPV010000032.1:0-11896 GCA_964635485.1 uncultured Anaerolineales bacterium | reverse complement strand
CAAGCCACCATTTGGGGAGCGGATTGGAATCCCACTTCACAACAAGTCATATTTGAGTCGTTGATCAATATCCGCCCGCGTCAAGACAATCGGTCAATGGAGATACTTGATCCCGAGATTCGGGAGCGAGTCGCGCAAATCACCATTCGTTTGCTAGGAGAATAATGAAAAATCGGAACGCTATTCAGAAACGTTATTTGCGGGATGCGTTACCGATTCGGTTAGGCGGCATAGCCGCCAATCTGAGTCGAGTTAAATCCTTTGCAGCCCACGACGCCAATTGCGAAGCCGTTGCTAGTTTGCTAGAAGAAAGCAAGTTTTTCATCGAATGGACCGCGGGCGAAGCCGACATTAGCACGGCAGCGGAATTGGTGGAACTGCAAGTGCAGTTGTCACTTTGGCAACGTGCCTGGGATGAAATTTGGCAGAACAGCGCGCGGCGGCAGCAAGTAGCCAGCACATCAGGCAAGTGGTCGCAGCGCGTATTAGAATTGTCGGGTCTGTTGGAGTAAACAAGGCGGGCCAGTTATGGCCAGCGCGGGGATCGCCCCTCCCCGCCACTCCCGAACCGCCCTGCTCCCCCCACCCTCCTCCACCTCGCGTTCAATTCAAAACTGGGTCTTGACAACAGAACAAATGTGCGATAGAATATAACCAAAAGAGTACCTATTACTATGCCAGACCCATACTTATCCCGTGGCAAGGCGGCCAAGTTCCTCGGCTGCCACCCCAATACCCTGCGGCGCTGGGAGGAGACCGGCGAACTGGTTCCCGACCACAACACCGCCGGCGGCCACGCCCGGTACAGCCACCGGCTGCTGCGCGCGTTCAAGAAGCGCCACTCGACCAGGCCGGAGGACGAGCCCAAGATCGTGCTGTACGCCCGCGTCGCCACGCAGGCCGAGGCACCCGACCTGGACCGCCAGGTCCAGGCGCTAAAGGCATACTGCGACTCCACCGGCGAACCCTACGACGAGATATGGACAGAGATCGGCTCCGGCGTCAAGCATCAACGGCCCAAGCTGCGGCGGCTGGTCCACGAGGCCATCGAGGGCCAGGTTGGCAAGGTCATCGTCGTCCACCGCGACCGGCTGTCGCCCATCGGCGACCTGATCGAGGACGTGCTGTCCTGGGCCAGCGTCGAGTTGGTCGTCGTCCAGCCCGCCGAGACCGCCTACGACCCCGCCGAGCTGGCCGGGGACGTGCGCGCCCTGGTGCGCGATTTGTGGCAGCAGACGGGCCGACCCGGCCATCAGGGCAAGCGCGCCGGCAACCTGGCGGCGGAGCTGGCCCGCGAGTTCGAGGGGAGCGATGCAGAGGCTTGACGTCCGCACCCGGCACGTGCCCCTGCACGCGCTGGAGATCCCGCCCGCCGAGAGGCTCCACGCCAGTGCTGTGGCCTTCCTCCTGGATGGCGGCGAGGAGGAAGCCGCAGGTCTCCTCCTGGGCTGCTCCCTCGCTGCCTGGCCGGTTGGTCAGGACTGGGACGAGGATTGTGTCCAGATCGGGCTGCGCGTCGAGTTGGCCGGGCCGCGGGAGGTGTACGAGGTGCTGAACGGCGGGGGGAACCCCATCGCGGTGGCCATCCACGAGGCCATCGCCGCTGTGTTGCCCGCGCATCTGGTCCTCGACGGCCTCGACGTGCGAGCCGAGCTGGTCGACGTCGATCCCGGCTGGCGGCGCAGGCTCCTGGAGACGGCCCGCGGCGATCGCGTGCACAACCAGGCCACGGGCGACGGGGCGATCCACGTCTGGCACGGTCTGCGTTTCCGCTCCCGCAGCGAGATGATCATCGCCCAAGCGCTGGACCGCGCCGGTGTGATGTACCTGGCCAACTGCCTGGCCCGTCTCGGCCCCCCACCCGACCGCCTCACCCGTGAGGCCGACTTCCTGGTGTGCCACGATGGACGCTGGGGCATCCTGGAGGTGGATGGGGAGCCCTTCCACCCGGCAAGCCGTGCAGCCGAGGACCACGAGCGAGACCGGTCGTTCCGCCTGCAAGGAGTGTCGGCGGTAGAGCATTTCGACGCGGGGGAATGCAGGCGGGACGCCGATGGCGTGGTCGGGAGGTTCCTGGAGGTGTTGGGGAGGGTGTAGCGAGAGGGCCGGTTGGGGCGCAGATCCACGTCGGCGATCGCGGCCGCCAGCCCCAAAAGCTGGCTGGCTGGCTGGCTGGCTTGAGGGGATAATACAACATAGAGGGAAGCTAATGCGCTACGTGGAGAAATCCTTCAGGATATCTTGCTTCGAGTTTGCCGTCGAGTTCGATTCTGGCGGCGACGTTGGGGGCGAGATCACCGTCTACATCACCGACGTCCTCGGCCAGCCACTCATCGCCCGCACATTCTTCTTTGGCGGCAATAACCAACACATCCGTGCCTTTGCCAAAAAGTTCGCGAATGACCTTGAGTACCGCCAGGCGTGCCTGGACGACACCATCGAGTGGGCACGTCTTGCAAACTGGTACCGGAGGAACTCTCGTGTGTACACTCCCCTCCTGATGACCCTGCGAAGCGCCTCCACGACTGAAGAGAGACGCGAGCTGGCGCGTACCACCGAATACACCGGGCGCGAGATGGAGCGGCTGTACAAATCGCTGCGGCAACATCTCGATGAGTTGGAATCGTTGCAGGCATTCAAAGATCATGTCGCTGCGGAGCGCGATGCAGAAGTCGCGCAAGACGTGGTAGACGCCGGCGTGTTGCAGGCCGTGCTGCTACTCAACGCGATCCCAGGTGTTAGTACGCAGTTCAGTTGCCAGGGTGTTCGCAATTGCGTCGATGTCGACTGGTGGGATCACGGCCCCATCTGGTTTCCAGGTGAACACGGTCCGCTGGCACACATGCAGTTTGCTCAGATTCCGCCGGAGCTAGCGTCCGAGCTTGACGCTTTCCTGTATGAGCGGGGAGTCGGTGAGTGCCGGCCTCGGCGTGCATCGGCCAACAGGCCAGAGCACAACGCAGCATTCGTGCAAGCGTTGGAGGATTTTGCGCAAGATCGGGTAGAGGACGGCGCCAGTGTTGACCTGGTTTCGTCTTGCCGCCCCACGACCCCAAGACCTTGGGAGAGCGATCCAGACTATGTTTATCGAGCACAATGCGCTGCGGTATGGCATTTCAGAAAAGGCGCGGATAAAGCACAGACACTCTGGGAGCCTTTGGCGTATGACGAGAAGCTTTCCATTACGTGCGCTTTTCTGGATTGGGCAAACAGTGTGAAGCAGCAATCCCCCAAGGCATCGGTCGATCTCCTGCTTCAGGTCCACGCAATCGGGCTGCGTGCCGAATGGCGCAGGGCGCCGCGGCCCGGGTCGCGGCAGAAAAAGAAAAAGTTTTCATACCTGGTGATCGAGAGCGAACCTGGCTTTGTGAAGTGGCGGCTTGCTCCCCATAGGTCGAAGCGTACGGGCAAGGTCAGCGGGATGGCATTGTATCGGCACGAGGGAGTCTACGATCCCCAGGACTTGGATTCTCCGTGTCGCTACGCGCGCAAACCGCCGAAGGCCGACGATCTAGTCGAGTACATCTTGGCGTGTGAGAGCATTGGTACCTCAAAGGAGTGACCTGTAGTGAAAGAAAGAGTTCAGTGGCAGCAAGACATATGCTAGAACCCTTCCTGTATTGACCGCCGGGGTCGTGCCGTCGCCTATGTGCTTGCTGGAGGATAAGAAATGACCACAGTGGATGCTATTCTGGCTATTGCCGGTCTCCTGCGCGACTTTGCCGCGGTAATCGTTGTCGTGACCGGCATCCTGGCTTTCATCTCGGAAGTGGTGGGCCTGCTGAGCAAGAAGCAGCCGCGGCTGGACAGGCGAATCCTGGAGAAAGGTTTGATCGGGTTCGTGTTCGGCATCTTGGGCTGTTTCGCTCCTCTCGATCGCGGATTGCTCTTTGGCCTCGTTGAGTCGATCATCTGCCTGGTCGCTGGCGCGCTGCTGTGGGGCACCGTGTTCGTGCTTCGAAGGCTAGCCAGGGACCGGTCCAAGAGAATGCGGAATGGCTGAGCATACCAAGGGTAAGGTGCTCTACGTCGACGAAAGTGAGATATGGCGCCGACAAATTCGCCGTATGCTGGAGAGAGCGGGGTACGCCGTCGCCTTGGCCGCCACCTTCGAAGAGGCCAAGGCCATCCTTGAGCAGGAGGGCGAGACGCTCGACGCCGCTGTGATCGAGGTTTGCCTGGACGAGTGCGATTTCAGCAACGAGGATGGGATGCGCTTGGCCGAGCACATCGTGAACGCCGGCCAGCAAATCAGCGTCATTATGCTTACCGGCCATGGTACGGTCGATCGCTGCCGTCGAGCCTTTAGGGACCTGAATGTCTTTGACTTTCTTCAAAAGGAGAGGGTCGATTTCCCTGGCGGCTTCATAGACATCTTGGCGCAGGCTGCCGAACACAAGTAGAGGCGTTGACTGACCCTCTGGAGGTGACTATGACCAACTCTATCTTCATCCACCTCGCGAACGCCAGCGAGCTGGCCCGGCTCGGCGCCGAGACCGGTGCCGAGGTACTGCGCGGCCCGCTGACCTACCCCAGCGAGACCGGCGGCCTCCAGCTGGGCGACCTGGACTTGAGCGAGTACCTGCACAGGTACCGTGATTGCGAGGTCACGCTGATCATCGCCGCGACGGGAGAGGCAGAGGAAAAGCCCGTCATTTGCGGCATCTGCGGGTTCGCCCTGGACGAGGTCGGCGAGTGCCCCCGCTGCAAGCTCATCGAGGAAGCCGCCAGGCAGATCAGGGCGCGGCAGGAGGAACGGGCGGCGATGCTGGAAGAGGTGGACGACATCCTGAAGGAGCAAGCCGATGAGTGACACGGCTGGATGCGGTGTCGGGCTTACCCCAGGCTGCAACCTTGGGTAAGCCGAGGATCACGGCAAAAAGAGCGGAGTTGAGAGATTCAAGGAGGAAAACCAATGCCTAGTCAAGTAGTCAGCACAAGCCTCGAAGTACAAACTCTCCCTTAGCGCAGCCAAACTGGACAAACCGCCCCGAGTGATATACAATTGAAAATGCATTTCCTTCGGAGGAGCGAGTCTTGAACAGCAAACAAAGCTTGGTGTTCCGAGTACATGCAATCCAGCGCATGTTTGAGCGCGCGATCACGAAAGAGGACGTTCGTCAGGCATTGGCGACAGGCAAGACAATCGAAGCTTATCCTGAGGACCAACCCTATCCCAGCCGTTTGGTGTTGGGATGGGTCGGTACCCGACCTATCCACGTAGTGGTGGCTGATAATCAGGTTCAGCAAGAAACGATTGTCATCACCGTATATGAGCCAGATGTGGCTAAGTGGGAAGCGGGCTTTGAGAGAAGGAGGCAGCGATGAAATGCGTGATTTGTAAACAAGGCGAGACCCAAACCGGTCACACGACTGTGACCCTCGAGCGAGATCGGACAGTATTGGTTTTTAGGAATGTACCGGCTCAAGTGTGTGCTAACTGTGGTGAGGCATATGTTTCCGAGGAGATCACCGCGCAACTGCTGGAGGAAGCCGAGGAGGCGGTGCAAGCCCGGGTGCAGGTAGATGTCCGCGAACTGACACCTATGACTGCTTGAGATGAAAACTGCTGTCACAGTTCTGTTTTGTGATCAACGTAGGCGACAGAAGCCCGGCCTGGAGACAATCTCCAGGCCGGTTCATATTCCACCTGCTGATTCGACCCCCGTCGCTCCCGTTCCCGCGATAAAACCATCCCTGTGTGCTGGTCGGTGCGCAGGGATGGTTCTTTTCTCCTGCACGTGGTCGCTCGCCTGCCCGCACTCGCGAGCATTATCGTGACCGAAAAAACACCCGCTCCACCCAACCTCGCGGATGAGACAAGTAGCCAACACAGGCTTGGTGTGCTGTTTGATGAGGTGTTTTAGGTGGCTGACAAGCTGCTTCCAAGCAACGATGGTGGCTTCAATCATACGGCTGGCGACTCCCTATAGGTTCTCCGATCAACCAGCATGATACCTGGTTGGGATGTCACTTGTCAAGAATTCCGACGGATGAGCCAAGTAGCCAACACACCTGTCCTGGCCGAATAATACATCCGTTCTAGTTTCAGCCATGATAGAAGTGGAATCCCTTGTCGCTAGTCGTGCGGGGAGTGGAGAATCAGTGGGTACTGCTGCTCAATCGAATGGCTGTCACCATCGTCCAACAGCTTGGGCCGATTGAGGTCACTTTTGAGATGATTGGAACCGGCAACTGGCGCGCATCATCCATCCAGTTGCCAAAGAGAAGAACCGGAAACCGGATTTCCGTTCGATCTGTGAGAGTTGATGCTTTGCAGGACCGGCACTGCTTTCGACCTGCTGCCTGTCTCAGTGACAGGTTGCTTGAGGTTGACCTCTCCCCTGTCCAACGCATCCCGTTGCTTGCCAGTAGTAGTCATGGTGCAGACCAGCCAGCACCGGGCGAGATGCGAGCTCGCCGTTGACCAGCGGTGTTTCTGGTATCTCTGGTCGGCACGGGATGCGCTGCTTGATCCCCTGGTGAGGCCGGGCGTGGTTGAAATAGGCCATATACTCCTTCACTATCCTGCTCAAATGCCGCTCATTAAGGATCAGGACGTAATCCAGACACTCTCGCCTCAGGCTGCCTAGGAAGCGTTCGCATATGGCGTTCGCCTTTGGTGTTTTGTACGGTGTCTTCAACACCTCAATGCCTGCAGTCACTCGCTTGAACGAATCTCCATACTTGTCGTCGTTGTCCCGGATCAGGTATCGCGGTCCTTCGCCAAATGGCATTGCTTCTCGCAATTGCTGTGCTATCCACTGATCTGTCGGGTTCCTCGTCACCCTAAAATGCACCACGCGGCGCGAGCCTAGCTCGATAATGACGAACACGAATATTGTGCGGAAGAAGATGTCGTACGTCTGAAGGAAATCGCACGCCCATATCTGGCTGGCGTGGTTGCGCAGAAAAGTGGCCCAGTTCTGGCTTGACGGGTGTGATTTGCGTACCTCTTCGATGTACTTTTGGATAGCACTCTTGCTCACCCACAGTCCGAGCTTCAGTAGTTCTCCCCGAATGCGTTCCGCACCCCAGGTGCGGTTTTCCCTGGCCATCCGTTTGATCAAGGCCACGATTTCGTCTGCCAGTGGCGGTCTGCCTCGCTTTCCCTTGGATCTAGACCTGCGCTTCCACACCCGCCGAAACAGCTCGCGATGCCACCTCAACACCGTGTCTAGCTGCACGATCACCAGCGCATTCCTCCACGTGCGCAGCTTGCTCGCCAGCAGCACGAACAACGCTCGGTCGCGCCAGGTGAGTTTCGGACGCTTGATCTGGCGCTTGAGCACGATGAGTTGTTGGCGCAGGAGAGCGTTTTCCAACACCAGTTCCGGCTTGCTCCGGGTCAAGTCCAGAACTGCATCCGGAACCGGAGTACCGTTGATGGGCTTTGTCCATTGGCGAAACCGCCGGCTGACAGCTTGCCAAAGAGAACCTATACTTTGAGCGAAGTTCACAGCTTGCCTTTCAGGTGGGGTTTGGAGGCCGTATTTTACCACAAAACGAGATTATTGGCTGCAGCTATAGAACGGATGTATTATTCGGCCAGCACAGCCAACTGCTGCTCCCCCGTCTTGGTGCAGGGACGATGTGGTGTCGCTTGAGCACATCCCGCACGGTGGACTCTGACACTGTGAAGCCCAGCTTGAGTAGCTCTCCCTCAATCTTGCCGTATCCCCAACGCGCGTTCTCTTGGGCCATTTGGACTATCAGGTCCTCAAGCTCCTGACTGATGCGCGGTCGCCCCCCTTTCTGTTTCCGCTTCTGAAGCCATTTGCGACGCACCAGCTCCCGATGCCATTTCAGTACCGTCTCCGGCTGGACGATGCGGATGATGGCGCAGAGTGCGCTCGCCGGCCGGCGCGTGACCTGCCTCAATCTGGCTGTCAGAACAGCCAGGGTTAGTTTCTCGGCCCGGCTTGGCTTGACTGGCTTGTCCTGTTTCCGTTCCAGGATAGCCAACTGTCGGCGCAAGAGGAGGATTTCCAGGTCTTTTTCCTGTTGAGACAGACGGCCGATGCTCACGAGCGATATCAGTGTTGAAAAGAGGTATGACAGAACAAACCAACCCATTTGTTTGCGCCTCCGGTTGAAGTGTGCTACCATTGTATCAGAAAAGGCAAACCAAATCGGGTTGAGATCGTGACTTTTCAAGCGGATTTTCTCTAGATGAGGTTTTTACACCCTACGGGGAAAACCGCACGCCGGGATCTGTGCGGGGGCTGTTGGGCAACTGGCAGTCCTACCGCGATGGCGCAACTCGTTGCAGTGCTGGATGCTGATCAAGGAGGTGAACTGTGCATCGAACTGCACTCGAGTTGGCGATTCCAGGCAGAAGAGCCGTGAAGCACAAGGTGACAGAATGAACTTCTTATCCGCACACTCGGGGAAGAAATCACGCGCCTTCCCTCAACGTCTGGCCCTGATGGTCGGCATTGGATTTCTCCTGGCTATTCTCCTGGGTCAGTTGGGTATCGTCGAGAGGCTAGAGTTGGCGGTCTACGATCTTCGCTTTCGTATGCGTGGCGCACGTCCCGCCGACGCCCCCGTCGTCATCGTCGCTATCAACGACGAGAGTTTTAACGTTCTCGACCAAAATATCCGCACCTGGCCTCGCGCGGAATATGCCCGCCTGATAGACGGTATCGCCACCGGTAGTCCGGCTGTCATCGGTGTGGACGTGGCCTGGACCCACGCCGGGACCGATGCTGGTGGCGACGAAGTGCTGGCGCAAAGCCTGAAACGAGCCAGTCCGGTGATCCTGGCTGGCCTCATAGAGCATCAAGAGGGCGAGGGGTATGAGTACGACCGGTACGCTGCTCCAGTCAAAGTCCTTACTGAGGCAGCCGATGGCGTTGGATTGGTCAACGTGGCGCTGGACACCGATGGCGTCGTCCGGCGGGTCGTCCCCCACCAGCTCCACAACGACGTATGGTATCCGGCCTTTGGCCACGCGGTCGCTCAAACTTACAGGCAGCTACCTGCATCCACGGGCGGTGACGGAGCGCCCGACCTGCTGATCAACTTTCGCGGTGGCCCCAACACTTTTCACACAGTGTCCATGTACCAAGTGCTCAACGGCGAAGTGTCTGCTGAGGTCTTTGCTGACCAAATCGTCCTCATTGGCTTCACCACGATCCTGGAGCAGGACCTCCACATCACACCGTTTGACCAGGCTGGCCTAACATCCGGCATCGAAGTCCACGCCAACGCCGTGGCTACACTGTTGAACAATGACCCCATCCGGCGAGCGCCGGCCTGGCTCGCCGCGAGCCTCAGCCTGGCGGCCATTGCCCTGACCGGGCTGGCCTTCTGGCAATTCAAGCCTGTCCGGGCGACGGTGGTGGTGGGGGGGGGTGTTTTCCTTTACATCGCGGCGACGTTTCTCCTCTTTGCCCAGGCCGATCTCTGGCTGCCAGCCGCCTCGCCGGTGGGTTTGGCCGCCATGACAGTTGCGGGCGGCCTGGTGGAGCGGGTGCTTATCGAGGAACGAGAGAAACGCCGCATCCGAGATCGCTTCCAAAGCTTTATGGCCCCGGAGCGCCTGGCCGTCGTCCTGGACCACTGGGGAGAGTTAGTGGCAGAGGACCGGCCCGAAGTCGTGGCCACGGTGCTCTTTTCCGACATCCGGGGCTTTACCTCGGCCACAGAGACGTTGACGCGCCACGGTCGGGGCGGCGAGGTGATCCAATTCCTCAACCGCTACACCGACGCCATGGTCGAGTCCATCTTCGCCGAACAGGGGGTGCTCGACAAAATGCTGGGCGACGGGCTACTGGTGCTCTTTGGCGCGCCGGAGCCATCGCCCGATCACGCGCTGCTGGCGGTGCGGGCGGCGCTGCGCATGGCAGCCCTGGTGCCGGAGTTGAACATGGTCTGGCCGCTGCGCGACCAACGCTCCTTGCGCATCGGCATCGGCATCCACAGCGGGCCGCTGATGGACGGCGTCGTGGGGCGTGGTCGCCGCATAGAGTACACCGTCATCGGCGACGCGGTCAACACCGCCTCGCGGGTGGAGGGTTACACCAAAGAAGTGCTGGCCCGTCGCATCGAACGGGAGGGCGACGACGGCCAACCTGGCGCGACCATTCTTATCACCCAGGCCACGTATGAGCAAGTCAAGGATCGCGTGCGGGTGGACCCGGACGTTCCCCCTCTCCAGGCCAAAGGGAAAGCAGAGCCAATTCGAGTTTACCGCGTATTGGGATTATCAGACATGGAGGTGTGACGTGAAGAAGAAATACTGGATCGCTGGCGGACTGGTGCTGGTGGCTGTGATCGTCGCCGGCATCGTCCTCCTGCTGCTGCCATCCAGGGGCCAGGAGCACACGGCGACGGTCGTCGAGGCCGTCAACAAGGTAGACGCCCACCCGCGCCCGAAGGATGGCTGGGAGCCAGCCATCGTGGATATGCTCATCTACGGCGGTGGACAGGTGCGCACGAGGGCGGAGTCTTCGGCGCGGCTGGAATTGCTGGAGGGGCTGGTGCGCCTCTCGGCTGATAGCATCTTCACTGTCAAGGAAAGCGTCACTCGCCAGGGAACGCTATTGACGACGCTTTTCTTGCAGGAAGGGCGGCTGTGGGTGCACCTGACGACCGACCAGCCGCACGAATTCACGGTGGAGACGGGCAACGCGGCGGCGGCGGTGCGCGATACCCGCTTCAGCGTCAAGGTGGCCGACGGCGAGACGCTCGTTTCGGTGGCGGAGGGAGAGGTCGAGTTGATCGCCCAGGAGCAGAGCGTGACCGTGGCAGAGGAGGAACAGGCAATCGTCAAGCCGGACCAGCCTCCGTCCCCACCGGAGCCGCTGAGCACTGAGGAGCGTGCCCTGTGGGCCATTGAGGGCGAGATGCCCGAGTTGGCGCCTGAAGACGTCCACATTATCACCGATGGCACGTGGAAGTTCAGTCGGGATCCATCTACGGGATGGCAGCAGCAGGACTATGATGATTCCGGCTGGACCGCTGTAGACGGCGAACCCTGTCAAGAGTTCCCTGGTGCTGAACCTGCCTGCCTTTGGGATTATCCATACCGCTACGTTCCAAACAACACGCTGTATTTCCGCACGATATTCGACGTAGCCTACGTTCCATCCCGTGCACGGATCGTGACCCTGGTGGACGACGATGTGGACATCTACCTGAACGGCACGCTGGTGCTTCACGACGGCGAAGACGTGGGCACCAGTGGTATCAGTTGGTGGGAGGCAGACGTCACGGACTTGATTCGCTCTGGGACAAATATCCTGGCTTTCCGGGGTGTGGACACGGGTGAGGGCACTGCCTACGTTCAGGCTGCCCTGGGCCTGTGTTTTGGCACGGAGGACACATATGATCCCATTGTCCAGATTATGAATCACTGGGAAGAGTGGTTTGACGGCGACATATATATCGAGGCGGTGGACGCGCCATGCGACGCTGGGGTGGTGGAGGTTGCCTACCGGGTGGATGGCGGACCGTGGCAGATCGTTAAGCCGCATGAGGGCTTCCAGTTGCCGCCGGGTGAACACGACGTCGAAGCCCGCGCAACCGATGGAGCTGGCAGACAAGGCTTTGACTCGTGGCATTTCCGTATCGGCCAGCCATAGCAGGTGTCCTTTTCGATCAGCACGTGGATAGCCAGCGCAGCCCATTGGTCCAACTGGCGGATTTCGTAAAGGCCGCGTTGGTAGAAGACTGGCAGTACCTCAAAGCCCGGTGGATGCGTGAAGAGAAGCATCAGGAATGGTCTAGAGGGGGCCTCGTAAAGGCTGTTGCACAATCCTGGCAAGGTGGTATCCTACCCACAACAACCGATAGATCTGGCTGCAGAGCGTTGCACATTAACAGAGGAATAGTGTTCGAGCTTACCGACCGGTTTCTGGAGAAGTGATGGCGATGACCCCTGACCAAG
>CAZWPV010000031.1:0-12050 GCA_964635485.1 uncultured Anaerolineales bacterium | reverse complement strand
TGACGAAACAGGCGGTGTTTTGCCTCGGCGATTTTCTCTCCGACAGACTGCTAGCGTGCAGTTTAAAGGCCTCGGGAGCCCGTGAGGGCTCCCGAGGCCTTTTTCGTTGATAGTAAATCGTTAGCTGCCAGATAGGAAGCGCGGCGTGGGGGATGGTATGATATTCCAAACAGGTTCGGCGCCTGGAGGAGGTGTTTCAATGGGTGTCGTGTGGCACAAAGTCTGGCGCGATCTGACGAACAACAAGGCTCGCACCGCGTTGGTGGTGATCTCCACCGCCGTGGGTGTCTTTGCGCTGGGGTTGGTCTTTGGCCTCTACGGCGTGCTGCGGGCGCGGATCATGGAGTCTTATCAGGCTTCGATCCCGGCACACGTCACCCTGTGGGGCGGGCCGTTCGATCGGAACGCAGTCGAGGCAGTCGAGCGCGAGCGTGGCGTCGCCGCCGCCGAGGGCGAGATGGGCGGCTCTTTTCGCTGGAAGCTGGCAAGTGAAGATGAATGGCAGAGCGGCGAGATCGTCGCCCGCGACGCCTTTGACGCGCAGCGCATCAACCGGCTTCGTCTGCGGGATGGCCGCTGGCCGGATGCGCCGGGGACGCGCGCCTTGGCCGTCGAGTGCCTCTCGTCCGAGTTCTTCGACCTGCCCGTCGGCTCTGCGATCCTGGTCGAGTTCGGGGAGCGGGAGCGGCGCGTGCCTGTCGATGGAATCGCGTGCGCCCCGGTCGTCCTGCCGCCCGCGTGGGGCGGCGACGCGATGTTTTTCGCCACGCCGGAGACTGCTGCCTGGCTCTCTGGCTCCGGGCGGGAGGATTTCGACCGGCTGAACGTTATCCTGACCGCGTACAGCGAGAAAGGCGCGGAGGAGGCGGCCGGGCGGATCGAGGAGCGGTTGGAGCGCATGGGGCTCACGGTCGGCGGGTACGAGATCAACGACCCGAACGAGTTCTGGATTCAGGGGTTCGTGGACGGGGCGATGGCCGTCCTGGCGGTGATGGGGGTGCTATCGCTGGGGTTGAGCGGGTTCCTCATCGTCAACACGATGAACGCTATTCTCGTCCAGCAGGTGTGGCAGATCGGCGTGATGAAGACCGTCGGCGGGACGCTGGGCCAGGTGATGCGCGTCTATCTGGCGATGGCGCTGATCTACGGCGGGATGGCCCTGTTGCTGGCCGTGCCGCTCAGCGTCGCTGGCGCGCATTGGATGGCGCTCTGGTTGCTGGCGATGTTCAGCGTCGTTTCGCACGCCTTTCAGCTCCAGTCAGCGGCGGTGGGGATTCAGGTTCTCGTCGGCGTGGCGGTGCCCCTGGCGGCGGCGGCGATACCCGTGATTGGCGGTGTGGGAATCACCGTGCGCGAAGCGATTGGCTCGCACGGGCTCGGCAGCGATTTTGGGCAGGGTTGGCTCGATCGGTTGATCGGGCGTGTGGCCGCCGTTCGGCCAGGCTCACGGCAGGGCCTGCCGCGTCCGCTGGCCCTCAGTCTGCGCAACTCTTTCCGCCGCAAGGCGCGCGCCGCGCTGACGTTGGCGACGCTCGTTTTCAGCGGCGCGATGTTCGTGATCGTCCAGTCTACCGCCGAATCGCTGGATAACACCGTCCTTGAGAACTTTTCGCTGGGCGAGGAGGTGGCCGTCGAGCTGGATCGCCCGCGCCGCATCTCGCGCGCAATTGAGATCGCCGAGGGCGTGCCGGGGGTTGTCGTGGCGGAGGTATGGAACAAGCAGGGTGGTACGCTCCTGATGCCCGACGGAGGCGAGCATCGGGTCAGACTGACGGGGGTGGAGCCCGGCTCGGCGATATTCGACCCCAACGTTGTCAGTGGCCGAAACCTGCGCCCCGGCGACGACCACGCTCTCGTCTTTACCTCCCGGCTGGCCGAGGAAGAGGGATTCCGGGTCGGCGATACGGTCACGCTGCGTATGGGCGGCGAGGATTCGCACGGCGAGGAATCGGAGTGGACGATAGTGGGCCTGTACCTGAGCATCGACAACATCTCCGACGAGTTCTTCGCCCCGCTCGACGTCGTGGGACGGGAGACCGGCACGGCTGGCCGGGCAAAGCACGTCAAAACGCTGGTAGAGGGGGACGATATTCCGTCTCAGCGCCGGGCCGTCGAGGGGCTGGAGGAGGCTTTCGCGGCCAACCACACCGAGGTCGTTGATTCCTGGTCCGTCAGCGAGGAACTGGTGGAGAGCCGGGCGTCGTTCAGTCTCCTCACCTCGGTGCTGATGATGATGGTGATTCTGGCAGCGACCGTGGGTTCCATCGGGTTGATGGGCACGATGTCGATGAATGTGGTCGAGCGCACGCGCGAGATCGGCGTGATGCGCGCCATCGGCGCTTCCTCCCTGGCCATCGTCGGCATGTTCGTCGTGGAGGGGATGATGGTGGGAGCGCTCAGTTGGCTGTTGGCCATGCTGCTGAGCTATCCCGGTGCGCGTCTGTTCGGCGACCTGATCGGCGAGATTCTGCTGGAGATGCCGCTCGATTTCAAGTACTCGGTGAACGGCGTGGTATTCTGGCTGTTGATCGTGAGCGTGATCTCGGCGCTGGCGAGCCTGTGGCCGGCGCTACGGGCGACAAAGGTAAGTGTGCGAGAGGCGTTGGAGTACGAGTAGCGAATCAGCGAGTCAGCGAATAGATGAGTGTAGTTGTGTGAGCTGTCTATCCGCCGCTTTGCAATGCCTGCTCTTTAACAACGGCTTTTGAGAACATATCTGCAACCAGGGCTGCCCCGGCGCTGTTGAGGTGCACGCCGTCGAGAGTAAAGTGTAGCCCGCGTTCGGCGGCCTTCTCGTCGACCTGGGCGTCGCTCCACAGCGTCAGGATGTCCAGCGCGATGCGCAGCGGGCTCTCCTGCAGGTAGTCCGAGGTCTGTCGATCGGCCGGCTCGGCGTAAAAGGCTGGTCGCGGGTCGAGGTACGCTACCGCTCCGTAGTGAGTCGTCAGTTCTGCGATGGTGCGGGCCAGGACGTCGATCTGCCGGTTCCACTCGCTATCGACGTCTTCCCCCTTGAGCAGCGGCGCGACGGCGATCACGCGCCGCGCGTGGCGGGCCAGGACGTCGAGGGTCTTTTGGTAATACGCCTGGAACTCGGCGAGGCTTTGGGAGCGGGGCTGCCTGCGCAGGGCGTTGGCGAGTCGAAACCACCACGAGCTCTCCTTGCTCACGTCGTTCACGCCCACCCACAGGAAGGCCAGGTCGAAGGGCGCGTCGTCGAACGGCAGCCGCGCCAGTCTGCGGTACAGGCTGACGACGGTGTCGTTTCCCTTGCCCAGGTTGACCCACCGGTGATGCGGCAGTCTCTCACGCAGGATGGCAAAGTAGGAGACGCCGGGTATTCCCTGAGTCAGGCTGTCGCCGATGCATGCGATCTTCATAATCCTAGCTCGGGCGCAGCAGGTACAATCCGATGGTGCCCCCGTCGACGATCTTTTGCTCGTCGACCAGCAGGCCACTCTCGGCGATCAACGGTGCCAGGCCTCCGTGGGCCATAAAGTCCCGATAGTTCCGCGAGTGATCCTCGCTGGCCAGCGACTCGATGACGGTGATGAGGGTCTTGGCGAACCAGCCCTCGGGAAAGCGGATCGGTCCGGTATGATAGTCGGTGATAAGCAAGCGTCCATCCCTTTTCACGACGCGCCTGGCCTCATCCACGACCGGCGCTCGAAGCGCGGCGGGCATCTCGTGGAAGGCGAGCGTTGCTGTCACCAGGTCGAACGATTCATCACGGAAAGGCATTCGGGAAGCGTCGCCCCGGGTGAGCGCGGCCGGGGCCGTTGCGCCGAGTTTCCGTCGAGCGGCACTCAACATGGCAGGCGATAGGTCGATCCCAAACGTCTTGCATTCGGCCTTTTGGTACAGGCTCAGATGCGAGCCTGTACCGCAGCCGATATCGAGCACGGACAGACCCGGGTGGGGTGGGAACATCGCCAGGCCGGTTATCCTGAGCGTTCCGATCAGCGGCTCGATAAGGACGTCGTACCACCTGGCCGATTTCGTATAGGTGCCTTTGCCCATCGCGTACTCCCGCAATCTCGTCGTGGACACTTTCGTGATTATATGCCTGTCTCTCTAAAGGTCAACGTGACCTGCCTGTATCCCTTTTCCAGTGCGCTTGCCGTTTTGCACAAATGTGGTACAATATTGCCCGTAAGACGAAGTAGGTTTTGGCTGTAAGCAATATAAAAGACTGCCCAGACTTGCGGAGACTGGGCGGTCTTTTTTTGTTCCATCCGTGCACCGCTTCGCCTTGAATCACATAGTTTAAGGAGTAAAAAAGTGAGCGAAAAAGAAACTGGAACCGTCAAATGGTTCAATGACGCTAAGGGATATGGCTTTATCTCTCGTGAGGCCGGCGAGGACGTGTTCGTCCATTACTCGGCCATCGAGGGAGGGGGGTTCCGCTCGTTGCGCGAGGCCCAGCCGGTCGAGTTCGCCGTCGAGCAGGGTCCCAAGGGGCTGCAGGCTGTCCGTGTCACGGTTCTCTAGCCAGTATAAGATCATTCATGTCTAAAGGAGAAAGCAATGGCAAAGAAACTATACGTCGGTAACCTGAGTTACTCGACAACCGAGGGCAATCTATCAGAGCTCTTTGGAGCGCTTGGCGAGGTTGTCTCGGTGAATCTGATCACGGATCGTATGTCGGGCCGCTCCAAGGGCTTTGCATTCGTCGAGATGGCGGAGTACGACGCAGCCCAAGAGGCCATCAACCAGCTCAACGGCAAAGAGTTGGACGGCAGGGCGATCAAGGTAGCCGAGGCGCGCCCGAAGCAGGAAAACCGAGGTGGGTTCGACGGTGGCGGCGGACGCCGCAGCCGCTGGTAGGACCTATCTGCCTTAACTAGAACGCACACCGCACAGCTTCTCCGCAGGCTGTGCGGTTTTTTGTCCCTCCCCCCAAGGTGGGGAAGGTTGGGTGGGGGGACTGCATCCGTTGCCGGCCAAGACCGGCTGACTCCCGGACTCCCGGACGTCTCTGACAAATTTGTAGAGTTTGTTCTTATCATTTTTATCTGGAGGTTATCGTGTTAAATCAAGTCTTGTACAAAGTGGGTCGCCCCGTGGTCAATCTGTATGCAGCGGCGATGTTTGATATGGACGTCGTGTGGGAAGCGTCGCTTCCCACAGGCCCCAAGATCATCGCCCCCAACCATCCCAGCACGACCGATCCGTTCCTGATTACGGGGCTGGTGGCTGAACCGACGAGCATTCTCATCGATGACAGGCTGTTCAAAGTGCCCGTTTTCGGTCGCTACCTGCACCTGACCGGCCACGTGCCCGTGGTGAACGGCAACGGGTGTAAAGCCTTCGAGGCGGCCAAGCGGCTGCTACAGGCCGGACGCAGCATCGCCATCTTTCCCGAAGGGACCGTCAGCCCGCTGGAGGGCGGCTTGCACCCGCCGCGCACGGGGGCCGCGCGTCTGGCATTGAGCACCGGCGTGCCCGTCGTCCCGGTCGGCATCCACCTACAACGCGAGCGCATCCGCGTCGTCGAGTCCAGGTATTCGGGCATGAGCGTGACCGGGCGATGGTATCTGCGCGGGCCGTACGCGATGACGGTTGGCATGCCTATGAGGTTCGATGGAGACGTCGAGGATCGCGAGTACGTGCGTGAGGTTGGCGACCGCATCATCCAGCGCATCGCCCATCTGGCGCAGCAGAGCGCCCGGCGCACGGATCGGGCGCTCCGGCGGCGCACGCGGCCGCTCAAGCAGTTGCCTGGCGAGGCGGCTTAGTGGCTGTTCTTTGCAAGCTGGCACTTGGCCGGGTGGAATCCTAGCCACCTGACCAGGTTTCAGACTCCCCGGTTGGCTGATGCGCCGGGGAGTTTTGTGTGTTACACTGGAGGCGGAGATGAGGAAATGGAAGATAAAGCTATACGTGTGTTGATCGCCGACGACCGGCCGGAGGTGCGATCTGCCTTGCGGGTGCTGCTGGTGCAGGAGCAGGGCATTATTGTGGTGGGCGAGGCCGGTGACGCGAAACAAGCGGTGAAACTAGTCCGTGAGCGGCAGCCTGACTTAGCGCTGCTCGACTGGGAGCTGCCGGACCAGAGCGGCGCCTCCACATTGGCCAAGCTGCGGGCGGTGCGCCCAGACCTGATCGTGGTTGCCCTTAGCGGACTGCCGGAGGCTCGCCAGGCTGCGCTGGATGCCGGAGCCGATATATTCGTGAGCAAGGGTGACCCGCCGGAGCGGTTGATCGAGGCGGTGAATGAACATAGATATGCAGGTAAAATCTCACAAGGAGTGGAAAAATGAAGAGCAAACTGCTATTTCTAGGACTGGTGATGGTTCTGGGTGCGCTGGTTCTCGGCGCTTGTTGTCCGCCGCCCCCCGACGATACCGGGTTGGCGAACCCGGCGTCCGTCTATTGCGAGGAGCAGGGTTATCGGCTAGAGATGCGCACGGACGAAAATGGTACCTACGGTGTGTGCGTCTTCCCCGACGGAAGCGAGTGTGAGGAGTGGGCCTTTTTTCGTGGTGAATGTGGGCCTGGCTCTGGACCTGATGACGTGGAAGAGACCGTGACTGTGCCCGATCCCGCCGCCGCTCGCGACGCAGCCCTGGCCTACATCGCCGCCAATTACAGTGGTCAGGTCACTATGCCGGGTGCGGGTTGGACGGAGGAGAACATCACCGAGGAAGGGCTTGTCGGTGCATCGACCTTCCGGTACACAGCCGGTGACTGGGTGGTCATCGTTTCCTTCTCGGTGGTAGCACCGGATGCGACCATCTACCAGGTCGTGGCGACTGACCAGGCTACCGGCTTCCGGTGGGAGGGGGAAGTGGATGCGGCGGGGCAAGTAACGGAACCCGGCGATGTTGGCGGTGGTGGCGGCGGCTTGCCCGTTGTGGGCTGGCTGGGCTGCGTTGTCGGCCTGCCTGCTGGCGCGCAGTTTGACGACTACGTGGTCTTGATGCCCGAGGGGGCTGGCGACGTCGGCATCGAAGGTGCCGACGTCGCCAGCCAGTCCCAGATCGTGGCGCTGCGCGATAAGGAAGAGCCGGGTAAGTATGCCCACTTTTGGGGCACGCTCACCTGCGACGTGATCGACTACGGCGGCTGCCAACTGCTCGTCAGTCGCGTGCGGGTTGGGACAGAGATCGCCGAGCCCGAGCCGGTCGAGGCCTGGAAAGGCACCATCGTCGGCAATCCGCCGGGGTCTCAGTTCGACGATTACTTTGTCCTGAAGGGCAGCTTTCCCGTCGGCTACGGGATCGGCAGCATCAATCCCGCGATCCGGGAGCAGTTGGCGACCTTACGCGATACGGGTGTCACCGTCCGCGTGTGGGGCCAGCTCAGGGCCGGTGTCCCCGATGCCTTTGGCTCGCAGATTGACGTGACACGCGTTGAGGCGATGGGGGATCTCCCTACGCCCGCGCCGGAGTCTGGGGCAGTTGTGGATGGTTGGGTGGGCTCTGTCGTCAAGCTCCCGCCCGGCAACCAGCATGGTCAATATTTCCAGCGGATCGATGGGGAGCGCTTCGGTATCGGGACGTCAGACGAGGCCCTGCGGGCGCAGATCGGTGACGCAGCGTGGACGGGCGCGCAAATCCGGGTATGGGGCAAGCTGTTCACCGGCGTGCCGGCCGTGGAGGCCCGCCACATTGAGGTCGAACGGATCGAGGTCGTAGCCAGTTCGACGGAGGAACTGCGGAACCTCTCCCCCTATGCTGCGCCTACAGCCTCCTCAACCCTGCCATCTGATCGCAGCGGCACCTACTTTGCCGCGGCGGCCATCGATGGGCTGACCGAGTCGTCCTGGGTGGAGGGCGTCGATGGGCCGGGCACGGGCGAGTGGATCCTGCTCACCTTTCCCGGAGCGGTCGAGGTGCATCGCATCGGCGTCGATGTCGGTTTCGACCGCGACGACGACATCTTTGCCAAGAACAACCGCCTCAAGAAAGCGATCATTCGCTTCTCCAACGGCGAGTCTATCGAGCTGACCTTCTCCGATGTCCGGGGTGTGCAGGTGATCGACATCGACCCGGTGGAGACCACGTATGTCCAGATCATCATCGAGGAGGTTTACCCTGGCACTGAGTACGACGATACCTGCGTGGCCGAGGTCGAGGTGTGGGGCAGAGTAAAGTGATAGATTAGCTCGTGTTGACCTCATCCCCCCGGCTTTGCACCGGGGGGCTTTTTGTGTTACACTGGCCGCGTTCACGATGCCTACGGTAAGAGAAGACTTTGACCGCATTGCCTTGGTCTCAAGCGAGGGGTGGGACCACAACAGTCACTACCATGACTTTCTCATGGCGCACGTTCCGCCGCGTTGCACGCAGGCGCTCGACGTGGGCTGTGGCACGGGCGCGTTCGCGCGCTTGTTGGCCGAGCGCGCTGACCACGTGCTGGGCCTGGATTTCTCGCCGCAGATGATCCGGCTTGCCAGGGAGCGCTTGCAGCAGTACCCGAACGTCGAGTTCCAGGTCGCCGACGCGACGACGTGGGCTTTTCCACGCAAGCACTTTGACTGCATCGCATCCATCGCCACGTTTCATCATTTGCCGTTCGAAGAGATGCTGGCCAAGATGCGCGACGCGCTCGAGATCGGCGGCGTTTTGCTGGTCCTCGATCTGTACAAGGCCAGGGGTTTATCCGACTTTTTCGTCAGTGCGTTGGCGGTGCCGGTGCATCACGTCCTACGTCTGGTCAAGACCGGCCGGCTGAGGTCTCGGCGCGAAGCACGTGAGGCCTGGGCGCAACACAGCCCGAACGATGCGTATCTGCCACTATCGCAGGTACGGCGGCTTTGCGCCCGTGTGTTGCCAGGGGCGGAGGTGCGCAGGCACCTGCTGTGGCGCTATTCGATCATCTGGAGGAAGGAGGCGTGAGCCGGTGAAGATCGTTTCGCTTGCCAACCTGCCAGAGCGGCGGGTATCTCATAATCCCGAGATCAAGAAGAAGGTGATGCTTGAGGGGGACGATCTGCCTCACGTGACCAACTTCTCACAGGCCACCTTTGGTCCAGGACAATCTGCCAGCCCCCACGCTCACGTAGATATGGTCGAGGTTTTCTTTGTAGAGACGGGCGCGGGCATGATCCGCGTGGATGGTGAGAGTCACCTGCTTGAGATAGGTACCTGCGTCGCCGTGTTCTCTGGCGAGGTGCACGAGGTCTTGAACACCGGCTCGACCGAGTTGGTCCTGACCTACTTTGGAGTCGAGGTCGGAGGATAGGGCCCGAACAGGTCCGGGATTCTAGGGTTTGCAAGGAGGAATGATGGCACACTTTTTGGTCGATCAACTGCGTTTCGCCCGCAGCGAGTTCGTGCGCTGCCTGGAGGGGGTTTCCGCCGAGGATGCCTGCCGCCGGCTCGAGCCGATGAACTGCATCAGTTGGATCGTGGGCCACCTGGCTAACCAGGAGCATCGCTACTGGGTAATACTAGGGCAGGGCCAGGATCTGGCGCCTGGCCTGAACGACCTGGTGGGATATGGCAAACCCGCCAGCACGCCGCCACTGAATGAGATGTGGGACGTTTGGCACACCGTCACCGTCGCTGCGGATCGATATTTGGATACGTTGACACAGGGGTTACTGCAAACTCACTTTGAGCGCCAAGGGAAGCCTGTCCCCGAGAGCGTCGGCACGATGCTGTTACGCAATCTCTACCACTATTGGTACCACTTAGGTGAGGGCCACGCCATCCGCCAAATGCTGGGCCATCCAGACTTGCCGCAGTTCGTGGGCAATATGTCACAAGCGGCGTACAGATGGGAGTAGCGGCGTGAATAGATATAACGCGGTGAAGGGCAAGATGTTGTTGGGGCTAGTTCTGATGCTGAGCGCGTCGCTGGTCGGCGGTTGTTGCCAACCGCAGGCCAGCGATGCCGGGCCAGCGAACCCGGCGTCCGTCTATTGCGAGGGACAGGGCTATCGGCTGGAGATGCGCACCGATGCCGATGGTGGCACGTACGGCGTGTGCATTTTCCCGGATGGGACCGAATGCGAGGAGTGGGCCTTTTATCGGGGCGAGTGCGGCCCGGAGGAACAGGAGGGAGGGGCACAGTCCGCCGACGAGCCTACTGTTACACCGATAGAGGAAGTGTGGATCAATCCTGTGGAGCAGGCTGGATTGAACGGCGCGACGGAGATTCAAGTTCTTGAGCTGAATATGGATGCGGCCACCGGGTATGTCCACCGGCTGATCATCTCCGATCCCGAGGTCATTGCCCAGATCGTCGCCGCGCTGGACGTGCAGCTCAAGCTCGGCCCGCGCGCCCGCTGCCTCGCCTGGTACACATTGCGCTTCCGCCTGGCCGATGGGTCGGTGCAGGAGTTCGGCCTCGGATGCGATGCCGAGAACCCGACTTTTCTCCGCGGCGGACAGGACTTTTGGCAGGATCAGGATGCCGAGCCGCCGACCCAGTTTTGGGCCTTGATCCAGGCCCAGTTGGCCGCTGCGCCGGAGGGAACCGCCGTCGTGGGCTGGTATGGCTACGTCGTCAGCCTGCCCGCAGGCAGCGAGTACGACGACTACCTCTCCCTGGCGCCCGAGGGGGCCGGAGAATTGGGCATCACCGGCACTGACGAGGAGGTCGAGGTGCAGATCGTGGCCCTGCGGGATAAGGAGGAGCCGGGCAAGTACGCGCACTTTTGGGGCACGCTCTCTTGTGACGTCCCTGACTACGGCGGCTGCCAGCTCGTCGTGACGCGCCTGCGCGTCGATGGGCCTGGCGAGTTCTTCGATCCCGATCCGGTCGAGGGGTGGGAGGGTGTCATCGTCAGCAACCCGCCGATGTCCCAGTACGACGATCACTTTGTTCTGTCGGGCGACTTTTTCGTGATGTACGGCATCGGTAGTTCCGACCCTGCAGTTGCGGCCCAGTTGGAGGAACTGCGCGATACGATGACGCCCATTCAGGTATGGGGAGAGCTCACGTGCGGCGTCATGGACGTGAACGGCTGCACTATCGATGTGACCCGTGTCGAGGTCACCGGCGAGCCAATGATGGATTGGGGCGATTGATTCCCGGGGTTTCACAAAACCTCGGGGGTCTTGTTTGACAGCGTGCGCAATCTCTGCTAATGTTATATCGACTCTCGAAGGAGAAAGAGCGATGCGTAGATGGCTCTCTTTTCTACTGGTGAGTGTGTTGCTGGCGCAGGTGCTGCTGGTGGCCTCACCGGCGTACGCGCAGAGCCCTGCGGTTCACGTTGTGCGCCGGGGCGAGACGCTGTATAGCATCGCCCGGCGCTACGGGGTCTCGGTGGGCGCGATCTGCGCGGCCAACAGCATCGCCGACCCCAGCCTGATCTACGCCGGGCAGCGGCTGGTGATCCCTGGCACTGGTGTGTCGGGCGCGCCAGCGCCACCAAGCGGGGGTACGCACGTCGTCCTGCCGGGCGAGAACCTGTATCGCATCGCCCTGCGGTATGGCACCACCATCCTGGCGCTGGCTAAAGCCAACGGCATCTCCGATCCCACTCAGATTCGCGTCGGGCAGACGCTCGCCATCCCCGGCGGCGTGGATCCACCGGCGGCTCCCATCTCGCCGCCAGCGGCCGGCCAGACGCACACCGTCCGGCCGGGGGAGACGCTCTCGGCGATTGCCCGGCGCTACGGTGTCTCGGTCTGGGTGCTGGCGCGGGCCAACAGCCTGGCCAACCCGTCGCTGATCGTGCCGGGGCAGGTGCTCGTTATCCCCGGTTCCAGCAGTCCATCGCCCGCCCCTTCTGGCGGCGGCAAGCGCATCGTGATCGATCTCTCGGAGCAGCGCCTCTATGCCTACCAGAACGGCGTGTTGGTCTATGCGTTCATCGCCTCGACCGGCAAGGCTGGCTCACGCACGCGCGCGGGCACCTTCAGCATCCTGGATAAATACCCCAACGCCTACGCCTCCACCTGGGGCCTGCAGATGCCGTACTTTATGGGCATCTACTGGGCGGGGTCGTTGGAGAACGGCATCCACGCGCTGCCCATTCTGTCCAACGGGGAGACGCTGTGGGCGGGTTACCTGGGCACACCGGTCTCTTTCGGCTGCATCATCCTCAGCACGGAGAACGCACGCACGCTCTACTACTGGGCCGACATCGG
>CAZWPV010000030.1:4844-12144 GCA_964635485.1 uncultured Anaerolineales bacterium | reverse complement strand
CGCTGGGCATCCCGATGGACCTCTTCACCCCGATCTTTGCCATCAGCCGCATCGCGGGCTGGACGGCCCACATGATCGAGCAGTACGAGAACAACCAACTGCTGCGCCCGCTCTCACGCTATACAGGCGAGCGGGTTAAGGAATACGTGCCCATCGGGTCTCGCCGTGGCACCCCCAACATTTTCTTTGGAGAATAGGATGATGGCTGTAGCACAGAACCTGGCACGCAAGATCATCGCCGCACATCTGGTCGGCGGGGAGATGATGGCGGGGCAGGAGATCGCCCTCAAGATCGACCAGACGCTGACGCAGGATACCACGGGCACGATGGTGTGGCTCGAATTCGAGGCCATGGGGCTGCCGCGCGTGCGCACAGAGCGCTCGGTGGCCTACATAGATCACGGCCTGCTCCAGGTGGATTTCCGCAATCCTGATGACCACCGCTACCTTCAGACGGTATCGACCAAGCACGGTGCATACTGCTCCCGCCCCGGCAACGGCATCTGCCACCAGGTGCACCTGGAGCGGTTTGCCGTGCCTGGCAAGACGCTGCTGGGGTCCGATAGCCACACACCCAACGCCGGGGGCCTGGGGATGCTGGCCATCGGCGCCGGTGGACTGGACGTGGCGGCGGCGATGGGCGGCGCCCCATTCTATTTGTCGATGCCCAGAATCGTGGGAGTCGAGTTGACGGGTGAGCTGGGGTCGTGGGTGACGGCCCGCGACGTCGTACTGGAACTCTTGCGTCGCTTGTCGGTAAAGGGCGGCGTGGGCAAGATCTTGGAGTATTACGGCCCCGGCGCGGCCGCGCTCACCGTGGATCAGCGGGCCACCATCTGCAACTTTGGCGCCGAGCTGGGCGCGACCACCTCCATCTTTCCCAGCGACGAACAGACCAGAATCTACCTGGAGGCCCAGGAGCGCGCCAGCGACTGGCAGCCACTGGCCGCGGATCCTGACGCCGAGTACGAGGAGGTCATCGAGGTGAGCCTGAGTGCGCTGGAACCGCTCATCGCAAAACCCTCGATGCCGGACAAGGTGGTGAAGGTAAGCGAGATCGAGGGGACGCCGGTGGCGCAGGTGTTCGTCGGCGCGTGCGTCAACTCCTCCTACGAGGACCTGATGACGCTGGCGATGGTGCTCAAGGGCAGGACGGTGCATCCGGGCGTCAGCCTGGTCGTGGGACCCGGCTCCAAGCAGGTCTACACGATGATCGCCGAGGGAGGCCAACTAGCCGACCTGATCGCCGCCGGGGCGCGGATTCTGGAGTCGTCGTGCGGGCCGTGCATCGGCATGGGCCAGGCCCCGGCCACGGGCACCGTCTCGGTGCGCACCTCGACCCGCAATTTCAAGGGGCGCAGCGGCACGGCGGACGACCAGGTCTACCTGGCCAGCCCGGCCACCGCCGCGGCCGCCGCCCTCTACGGTGAGATCACCGACCCGCGTAAGCTGGGTGAGCCTTTGCAGATCGCATACCCGGCCCGCTTTGCCGTGAACGACAACATGATCCTGCCGCCAGCAGAGAACCCCGACGAGGTAGAAGTCATCCGCGGCCCCAATATCAAGCCGCTGCCCGAGTTCCGCCCGCTTCCCGATACGCTCGGCGGGCGGGTGCTGATCAAGGTGGGCGACAACGTCACCACCGACGACATCTCCCCCGCTGGGGCCAAGATCCTGCCGTTGCGCTCCAACCTGCCCGCCATCTCCGAATTCGTCTTTAATCTCATCGACCCGGACTTTGTGCGGCGGGCCAAGGAGTGGGGCGGCGGATTCATCGGCGGCGGCGTCAACTACGGCCAGGGCTCCAGCCGCGAGCACGCGGCGCTCTCGCCGATGTACCTGGGCGTTGAGGCCGTCGTCGCCAAGTCCTTCTCCCGCATCCACCACGCCAACCTGATCAACATGGGCATCCTGCCCCTCGTCTTTACCGATGGAGCCGACTATGACGCGCTTGAGCAAGGCGACGAGTGGGAGATCGCGGGCGTGCACGCGGCACTGGAGACAGGGGAGGATCTGATCGTCCGCAACCTGACGCAGGACAAGGCCTTTGAGGTGACGTACAGCTTGACCAAACGCCAGGTCGCAATTATACTGGCGGGTAGTCTGTTGAATTACATCAAAGCTGGAGGACAGTAGGTATATGACTCACCGTGTAACCCTCATCCCCGGCGACGGCACGGGGCCGGAGCTGGTAGAGGCCACGCGCCGGGTGCTGGAGGCGACTGGCGTCCCGTTCGATTGGGACGTGCAGGAAGCCGGCGCCGACGTGATGGACAAGTACGGCACGCCGCTGCCGGAGGCGGTGCTCGATTCGATCCGCGCGAACAAGGTCGGTCTCAAGGGGCCGATCACCACGCCGGTGGGAACCGGCTTTCGCAGCGTCAACGTCGCCATCCGCATGGCGCTGGATCTGTACGCCAACCTGCGCCCGGCGCGCACCATGCCGGGCGTGCGCAGCCGCTACGAGGATATCGACATTGTAGCGGTGCGCGAGAATACCGAGGGACTGTACGCCGGCATCGAGCACGACGTGATCCCCGGCGAGGCCGCCGAGAGCATCCGCATCATCACCCGCAAGGGCAGCGAGCGCGTGGTGCGCTTCGCCTTCGAGTATGCCCGCGCCAACGGCCGGCGCAAGGTGACGGCGGTGCACAAGGCCAACATCCTCAAGGCCACCGACGGGCTCTTCCTGAGCGTGGCCCGCGAGGTGGCGGAGCGGTATCCCGATATCGCGTTCGATGACCGCATCGTCGATAACATGTGCATGCAGCTCGTGCAGCGGCCCCAGGAGTATGACGTGCTGGTGCTAACGAACCTGTTCGGCGACATCGTCAGCGACCTATGCTCGGGACTGGTGGGGGGCTTGGGCGTGGCACCGGGGGCAAATATCGGCGACGAGTTGGCGGTGTTTGAGCCGGTGCACGGCTCTGCGCCCAAGTACGCCGGGAAGAACAAGGTCAACCCCACGGCCACCATCCTCAGCGGCGTGCTGATGCTGCGTCACCTGGGCGAGAAGGAGGCGGCAGATAGGGTGCAGAACGCCGTCGCCGCCGTCATCGCCGCAGGCAAGGACGTGACCTACGATATAAAGCCCACGCGCGACGACCCGACCGCCGTAGGCACGCAGGAGATGGCCGACGCGATCATTGCGGCGATGGACGCCCGGTGAGCTCGGATCTGAGTGTGATCTCACGCAAAGATGCCAAGGCACAAAGATTTAAAGCTTGGCGGCTTTGCGAGAGAGGATTTGTCTTGAAAATCGACTTGCACGTACATACGAAGGAGCGCTCGGCCTGCGGTAGGTCAGGTGAGGAGGAGATGATCCAGGCCGCCATCGCCTTTGGCCTCGACGGCCTGGCGTTCACCGATCATCATCGCCTCGCGCCGCTTGATCGCCTGGAGGCGTTGAACCGCAAATACGCGCCTTTCCGTGTCTTTGGCGGGATCGAAATCTCGGTGATCGAGGGGGAGGACGTGCTCGTCTTGGGCGTCCGCGACTCGACGCTTGAGACACAAAAGTGGTTCTATCCCGAGCTCTTTGCATTCGTGCGCCAGCGGAGCGGGTTCCTGGTCCTGGCGCATCCCTTTCGCTATCGCGATGAGATCGCCATCGACGTGGAGACCTACCCTCCTGACGCAATCGAACTCCATTCCAAGAATACCGGCGCGTGTGATGGGCCAAGGATTCACGTCGTTTTGAAGCGTCTGGGATTGCGCCCCCTCTGCAACTCGGATGCTCATGTGGCCCAGCACGTCGGCATCTACTACAATCGGCGCGCGCGCGCGCCCAGGGACGAGGGGGAGTTGATCCAGATACTGAAGGCAGGCGACTATACGTGTATCGGCATGGGGGAACGCATCGCGGAGGTCAATAACGAGATCGAGGAGCGCGAGAGTCTGATCCGAGATATGATCGCCTCGGGACGGGATCGGGATGACTATCGGCAAGAGACGGGGCACTGGGAAGGGCACTACGACCGCGTAGCCATGGGCAAGTCATACCGGATTTGAGCAGGCAGAAGATGAAATCGGTCAGACACCTGCTCTGGTATTGGTTGCCGCCCCTGGCCTGGATGGGCTTGATCTTCTTTGTGTCTTCCCAGCCCGATGTCCCCAGCCCCCCTGGGCCATTATTGCAGGAACTGTACGAGAAAGGCGGACACGCGCTCGCTTACGCGGTGCTGGCCTGGTTCTATCTGAGAGCATTGCGGCAGAGCATCCGCGCCGCGAGCACCCCGCGCCTGGTCGGCGGCGGGTTGGCTGTGCTCTACGCCCTGAGCGACGAATATCATCAGACCTTTGTGCCGGGGCGCAGCGGCAATCTGTTGGACGTGCTGATGGACGGCGTGGGGATGTGCGGGGCTATACTGCTGGACTGGTGGCTGGAGCGTCGGCGATTGCCTCGCCGTCCGGCCGAGAGTCGCCCGACCGAAAGTCGGCAGCCTCCTGCTCGATAAAGATCTCGCCGAAGAGCTCCTCCTGTCGTACACGCGCCCGCTCCTGCTTGACCAGCTCCAATACCGCCCACAGGGTGACGATGATCTCGACGCGGGTGGTGGCCTCCGATAGAAACTCGCGGAACCGGACCTGGTGCCTTTGGGTCAATTGCCCCTCGATGCGGGTGATCTGCTCCTGGATGGTCACTGTGATCGGCGTGACGACCTTTCCGACGGGTGAAGCAGGCAGGGCATCCAGTGCCTCTTGCACGTAGGTCAGCAGGTCGTTGAGGTTCACGTCGCTCGTATCAAGTTGGGGGCCGAGACGCGGCAAAGGCGCGACGCGCACGTAGCTGTGCAACCCCTCTTTTTCCCGTTCGTGCAGGAGCTGGGCGACCTCTTTGAAGCGCTTGTAGGCCTGTAATTGGCGCACCAGTTCCGCTCCCACGTCCTCTTCTTCGGGGGAAAGGGCCGGGGGGCGCGGGAGCAGCGCCTGGGACTTGATGAGCAAGAGTTTTGCCGCTACGACGAGGAATTCAGCCAGTTCTCTCGCCTGCAGGCTCTCGAGTTCCGCCAGGTGGGCCAGGTACTGCTCGGTCACCCGCGCCAATGCGACGGTGGTGATGTCCAGATCCTCTCGCTCGACGAGATGGAGGAGCAGGTCTAGAGGACCCTCGAAAACAGGCAATTGAATCTGGTATGTGGACATAGTCGCAGGCTGCAATTATAGCACAAATGGGCGGCTTTCCAATATTCCCACCTATCTTGATTTGTGGTATAATCCCGCGTAGCCCCGGCTTTGGAAGATGCGGTCCCGGGGTGGTAATTTGCGGTAGGAGATGTCAGTGTTTAATCCCATTGACGCCTTTCTGGGACTCTTTTCCCTCGACATAGGCATCGATCTGGGCACGGCAAACACGCTGGTCTACGTGCGAGGGAGAGGCATCGTCATCAACGAGCCGTCCTGGGTGGCCATAGAACGGGATAGTAAAAAAGTCCTCGCCATCGGCTCCGAAGCGAAGGAGATGGTCGGCCGCACGCCGGCCAACATCGTCGCCATTCGCCCCTTGCGCAACGGCGTCATCTCCGAGTTCGAGGTGACCGAGGCGATGTTGGATTATTTCATCAAAAAGGCCCACAGCAAGTTGTTGCTTCCCTTCCCGCGCCCCCGCGTCGTCATAGGTCTCCCCAGCGACGTGACGGAGGTGGAGAAGCGGGCGGTGAAAGACGCGGCTCTCTCGGCCGGTGCGCGAGAGGCTTATTTGATCGAGGAACCGATGGCGGCGGCCATCGGGGCCGGATTGCCGGTTACGGAGGCGCGCGGCAGCATGGTCGTCGATATCGGCGGCGGTACGACCGAGGTGGGCGTCTTTTGTCTGGGAGGATTCGTCGTCAGCCGTTCCCTGCGTATCGCCGGCGACGAGATGGACGAGGACATCATCCAGTACGCCCGCCAAAAGTACAATCTCTACATCGGCGAGCGCATGGCCGAGCGGATCAAGATAGCCATCGGGTCGGCTTATCCGCTGCCTGAGGAGACGACGATGACGCTGCGTGGCCGCAACCTGGTCACCGGTTTACCGGAGGCCATCGAGGTCAGCAGCGTCGAGGTCCGCGAGGCACTGGGCGGGTCGGTCAGCATCCTGGTCGACCTGATCAAGGATACGCTGGACGACACGCCGCCGGAGTTGATCGCCGACCTGATGGACACGGGTATATGCCTGGCCGGAGGCAGCTCCCAGTTGAAGGGCATGGCCGAGCGGGTCAGCGAAGAGACGAACATGCGCGCCTGGGTGGCCGACGACGCGATGACGTGCGTCGCCCGTGGGGCCGGTAGGGTTTTGGAGGAGCTGGACACTCTGCGCGACGTGCTATCCAGCACTGACGATCGACGTCCCCGAACCCCTGACTTCTAGCTCCAGGTGCGCATTCAGCCCCTCGTGGGCGGGCACAAGGCTTCGACGTGAGGATTTCGGCTGAGCTCAGTCGAAGCCCTCAGCCGAACGGCCCTATGCTACTTGATCGTCTACGAACTGCTCTAATAGCTCCAATCTGTGAGTTGAAATTATGAAGCAGTCCTCTCGTCGTCCATGGCTTCCCCTGGTGTTGGTCATCATCGGGTTGTTCCTCCTGGTGCTCCGCGAGGTTGGCTACCTATCTCCGGTCGAGAGTGTGTTCGGCTATGTGCTCGATCCGTTGCAGCGCCTGTTTGCGGGCCTGACCACGGATGTGGGCAATCTGTTCCAGTCGGTGCGCGAAGCGCGCGAGTTGCGCGCCGAGGTGGACGAATTGCAGGCGGAGGCCGACGCGCTCATGGTCGAGAACATCCGCCTCAAGGAGTACAAGGCGGAGGTGGAACAACTCCGGGCCATGCTGAGCTTTGTCAGCGAGTACCCCGTTGTGGCCTACGTGGGCGCCGATGTGGTCGGTCGGGACGCCTGCGAAGCCTTCCCCTGCGGGGAGGTGATAGGCGTCGACCCAAATCCCTATCTGCGTTACATCACTATCAACGTGGGGTCACGACACGGGGTGGAGCAGGGGGACCCCGTCGTCGGCGCTGGAGCCGGTCTGGTGGGGCGGGTGGCGGAGGTGGGGCCGCGCACGTCGAAGGTGCAGTTGCTCACCGATAGTGATAGCAGCGTCGCCGTTCTGCTTCAGACGTCCCGCGTCACCGGTTTGGTGGTGGGGCAGCCGGATGGCACGTTGCGCGTCAAGTACATCCCCCAAGATGAGGAGATCGAGGTCGGCGACATCGTGTTGACCTCCGGGTTGGGGGGTGTGATGCCCAAAGGCTTGGTCGTCGGCGAGGTGACCGAGGTGCAGGGCGAGGATTACGAGCTGCACCAGGAGGCCATCGTGGAGCC
>CAZWPV010000030.1:0-4744 GCA_964635485.1 uncultured Anaerolineales bacterium | reverse complement strand
TGATGTTCCTGGTCGTGTTAGCGTGGGCCGTCGCGCGCAGCGTGGACGAGGGGTTGGTGTGGGGATTCATCGGCGGCCTGATCATCGACCTGCGCTCCGGAGGGCCGCTGGGGGCGACGGCGTTGGCGCTGGTCGCCGTGACGTTCCTGGCCGGGCAGCCGTGGGGACGGGGGATCGGTTCGCCCGTGGTGCGGCTGTTGGTACTGGCCCTCGTCGGGGGCCTGATCTATCACGTGATCCTGTTGATTGCCCTGGCTTGGACCGGCCACACGGTCGATTGGGGCTTTTCACTGCTGCGCGTGGCGGTGCCGTCGGCGGTTTTGAACACGGTGCTGGCCCCGTTTATCTGGCAGCCGATGGCCTGGCTGGGGCGTAAGCTCCGGCGGGAGGGGTTGACACTAGGATGATAATCAAGCACAGGCCGCGCCGGGATGCAACTCAGAGTGAGTGGCAGGCGCGCTGGGAGACCCTCAGGCGAGCGCCGAGGGTAATCGTGTTCGCTTTGCTCATTCTGGCCGCCTTTGTGGTTTTCGGCTACCGTTTGTGGGGTCTGCAGATCGTGGAGGGCGGGCGTTACCGGGTTTTAGCGGATGCGCAGCGGCTGCGCTCCGAGGTCGTCCCCGCTGCCAGGGGCATTATCTACTCCGCCGATGGCGTCCCACTGGTGCGCAACATCCCCAGTTTCAAGGTCGTCGTCATGCCCGCCTATCTCCCCGATTATGACGTGATCCTCCCATCTTTCTCCCCTTACACTCCAGAAGACGTCCAAGTCGTGTTCAGCTCCGAGACCGAAGCCGTGCTCCTGCGCCTGGCGGTGCTGCTCGACATGCCCTATATCACGAACGGCGAGGGAGATGAGGGTCCTGGCTTGCGCGCACTCGTCACGCACGGTATCCAGAGAGGCTATGTGTATCGTCCGGTGGTGGTCAAGAAGGGGGTGGATCGCGATACGGCCCTGCTGATCGGGTCGGAGCGCCTGACCTTGCCGGGTGTGGACATCGAGCTGGATTCGAGGCGCGAGTATCTCCACGGTTCGTTGGTGTCGCAGGTGCTGGGATATACGTCGCCCATTCCCGGCGAAAGCGTGGAAGCGTACGAGGAACGCGGTTACGACCCGGATACGGACCGGATCGGCGTCGCCGGCGTCGAAGCGACCTACGAGGAGTGGCTGCGGGGACAGAAGGGGAGGCGGCTCGTCGAGGAAGACGTGCAGGGCCGGGTGAGTCAGGTCGTCGCCACCGAGGCCGAGCCTGTGCCGGGCGGCAACGTGCATCTGACGCTTGACCTTGACCTGCAGGAGTTTACCCAAGAGGCACTGTTGCGCGGCATGTCGCGGGCCGGCTCGCCGCGCGGGGTGGCGCTCGTGATGCGCCCGCAGACGGGCGAGGTCCTGGCGATGGTCAGCCTGCCGACGTACGATAATAACCTGTTCGCCCGGGGCATCTCGGTGGAGGACTGGCAACGGCTGAACGAGGACGTGCACCGCCCGCTGCTCAACCACGCCGTCTCGGATCAGGTGCCGCCCGGATCGGTGTTCAAGATCGTGTTAGCGACGGGGGCGCTCCAGGAGGGCGTGCTGACGCCCGACACGCACCTCAATTGTCCCGGGACGATCGTCTTGCCCTATCGGTATGCCGAGCGCGATCCCGCAGGGCGCGACCAGACGTTCTACTGTTGGATCTGGCGGCAGGGCAGCCACGGCTCGCTGGACGTGGTGGGCGGGCTGGCCAACTCGTGCGACATTTTCTTCTACAAGGTGGGCGGCGGCTTCGAGGAGGACGATTTCGAGGGATTGGGGCCACAGCGCATTGCCCAGTACGCCGAGCTGTTCGGCTTCGGCGCACCCACGGGGATAGAGTTGACGGCCGAGGTCAGCGGCACGGTGCCCACGCCGACCTGGAAGCGACGCACCCACGGCGAGAACTGGTCAACCGGCGACACGTACAACGTCTCCATCGGGCAGGGGTATCTTGCCGTGACGCCGTTGCAGATGCTCAACGCGGTCAACGTCGTCGCCAACGGCGGCCTCCTCTACCACCCCCAGATCGTCCACCACGTCACCGATTACGAGGGGAACGTGGTCGAGCCGTTCCAGCCGGAGGTGATCCGCACGCTGTCCATCACCCCGACCAACTGGGCGCTGGTGCAACAGGGGATGGAGGGAGCGGTGGCCTACGGCACGGCGACCGGCGCGCAGGTCGAGGGAGTACGCGTGGCCGGCAAGACCGGCACGGCCCAGTTCTGCGACGACATCAAGTGCGGCGTCGGGTTCGCCCAGCCGGAGCACGCCTGGTTCGCCGCCTTTGCGCCAGTGGAAAACCCGGAGATCTCGATCATCATTTTCCTCTACGACGGCGGCGAGGGTTCGCAGATGGCAGTGCCCGTGGCACACGAAATTCTGGAGTATTACTTCGGGCGCGGTGAGGCCGTGCCTTGATGGATCGTTGTCGGTAACTGTGTGCTCGTACACCCCTTTTTCGGCCCTCTTTGCGAACTATCAATTGGTCATTGCTCATTTCCTGTGCTATAATGTTCCCCAGCGAAACACCGGAGAGCGCGTGTGAATCCAGATGCGATCACCATCAAGGGTATCCGTCAAGGATTGCTCATCATGTTGCCGGAGGGGGATTTGATCGGCTCTGACTGGCACGCCGACCTGCTTGCACTGGAGGCGCGCCTGGGCGCGAATCCCGCCTTCTTTCGCGGTGGCAGCGTCGCACTCGACGTCGGGCAGCGGGAGTTAAACCGCTCCGAGGTTGAGAGGGTGCGCACGCTGCTGGCCCGCCACCAGGTCGACCTGCTCGCGGTGGTCAGCACGAGCCCGCTCACGGAGGCATCGGCGCAAGACCTGGGACTGGTAATCGACCTGGGGCCGGCGCGCCCGCGCGAGCCCGAGCCGACGCCTGAGGAAGGCGAGGAGCCGCCCAGCGTGGACGGCTTGGTCGTGCAGCGTACACTGCGCTCCGGACAGAGCCTGCGCCACCCAGGCCACGTTGTGGTCATCGGCGACGTCAATCCCGGCGCGGAGGTGGTAGCCGGTGGAAACATCGTGGTGTGGGGCAGGGTGCGTGGGGTGGTGCACGCCGGGGCGTTAGGGGACGCTGAGGCCGTGATCTGCGCGCTGGATTTGGCTCCCACGCAGCTTCGCATCGCCGGGCACATCGCGCGCTCACCGGAGGAAAAGCGGCGCAAGCCCGTGCCGGAGATGGCGTCGGTGCGCGATGGGCAGATCGAGGCCGTGCCGTGGCATGCGCGTTGATGATAACGCTTTGTGCTCTTTGTGTTCTTTGTGGGTAAGCGTTCACCCCTCCCTCGTAGGGAGGGGCAGGGGGAGGGTGGTGCGACATTGGAGCGGCGGAATCTGATGTATCGGCTTCATTTTAGTCTTGTGGAGCCACCCTCACCCCAACCTTCTCCCTGTCAGGGAGAGGGGGCGAACGGTTACCTTCGTGGTTCACGATTTTGGGCGGTATGAGGAGATCCGATGGCAGCAAGAGTATTTACAGTCACTTCAGGTAAAGGCGGGGTGGGCAAGACAACCCTCGCGGCCAATTTGGGCGTTGCCCTGGCGATGAACGGGAATCGCGTGATCGTCATAGACGCCGACGTCGGGCTGCGCAACCTCGACATGATGCTGGGCCTGGAGAACCGCATCGTCTACGACCTGGTGGACGCGATCGAGGGACGCTGCAGGCTGCGGCAGGCGCTGGTGCACGATAAGCGCCTCTCGGAGCTGTTCCTGCTGCCGGCCGCGCAGACCCGCGATAAGAGCGCGGTCACCCCCGACGACATGGTGCGCATCTGCGACCAACTGCAGGGGCAATACGACTACATCCTGATCGATTCGCCTGCCGGCATCGAGCAGGGGTTCCGCTACGCCGTCGCTCCGGCCGACGAGGTGCTCATCGTCACCAATCCCGAGATCGCCGCCGTGCGCGATGCAGACAGGGTCGTCGGTCTGATCGAGGCGGAGGAGAAAGGCCCCGCGCGGCTGATCGTCAATCGGGTCAGGCCGGACATGGTGCGGCGCGGCGAGATGCTGGACATCGCCGATGTCGTCGAACTGCTGGCGATTGACCTCGTGGGCATCGTGCCGGAGGAAGCCGACATCCTAGTTTCCGCAAATCAGGGAAAGCCCCTGGCCTTTTCCCCTGATGGATGCCTGGCCGGGCAGGCGTTTCACAACATCGCCCGGCGGCTGCAAGGGGAGGATGTGCCATTCCTGACCCTGCGCGAGCAGGGTGTGTTGGGACGTATTATCAGTCTTGTGCGCTCTGGGGGAGATTAACCATGAGAATCCTTGAACGCCTGAAGAGAGGTCGCAAACCGTCGAGTGGGAAGGTTGCCAAGGAGCGCCTGCGGCTGGTGCTGGCGCACGATCGCGCACACATCTCGCCCGGGCTGCTGGATACGCTCAAGGATGAGATCATCTCGGTCATATCCCGCCACATCGATATCGACGCGGATAACGTTCAGGTGACCATCTCTCAAAGCGCGAGAGAGTCACGGCTGGTTGCCGATATCCCCCTGTTGCACGGGCAAAGGCGGCGCAAGGGAGCTTGATAGCAGGAAAATCAGCGCAGGCCCTCGTGGTTAACGTTTTGGTTCCGGCCTGGCCGGGTTAGGTAGAGATGACGGGAGCTCGTATCTGGCGGCACTTTGACTACGTGCTGCTCCTCGTTGCTGTTTTGCTGGCCATCTTTGGCGTGGTGATGGTGTACAGCGCCACCAAGGGCAGCCTCGA
>CAZWPV010000029.1:0-12243 GCA_964635485.1 uncultured Anaerolineales bacterium | reverse complement strand
TCGTCGTGCGCTCACCGGCCGACGTGGCGCAGCTCCTGATGGCCGAGATGGCCCATCTGGAGCAGGAGCACTTCCGGGTGCTGTACCTCGATACGCGCAACCGCCTGATCGGGTCGGAGACGGTGTACGTGGGGAGCCTCAACGCCTCGCACATCCGGGTGGGTGAGATTTTCCGCGACGCCGTCAGGCGCAACTGCGCGGCGATCATCGTCGTCCACAATCACCCGTCGGGCGACCCGACCCCGTCGCCCGAGGACGTGGCGGTGACGTGCCAGCTCGTCGAGGCGGGCAAGCTGCTGGATATCGAGGTGCTGGATCACTTGACCATCGGGCAGCAGCGTTTCGTGAGCCTGCGCGAGCGCGGATTGGGGTTTGAGTAATCAAACCTTGCAAGGTTCTACCAGGAGGTGATCATGCCTGATTACGTCAGCCACATCGTTCTCCTACCCCAGGGGGCTGGGTGGGCGTGGTACGAGGCGATTCACAACTATACGTTGCACTTTCGCGTGACCGTGACCCAGAGCGCCGACGACGCGGGCAGCTTCCACGGGGTCAGTCACACCATCACTGTGATCGACACCCCCGGCGCGTGGCCGGGCAACATCGTGGACTGGCTGAGGGAGAATTATCCCGACGCGGCGCTCGACGTCGTCCAGGTGAGCGACGCGCAGGCGCTGACCGATATCCTGGACGAGCGTGTGCAGACGGAGGACCGCCACGGCGAGCGGCAGACGCTGTCCCTCTCCTGGCCCGCTGACGCCGACGCACGCATCAACCAGCACTTTGCGTCGAGGCCCTGGATCTACCGCAGGTGGCCGCAGACGCCCGCCCACGAAGGGACCGATGTATACGCCCCGCAGGGCACTCCTGTGCTGGCCTGCGCCGATGGCGACATCTACTTTTTGGATACCGATCACCCCGACCAGCCAGAGATCTATCCCTACGGCAACCAGGTGCGTGTCAAGCACCTCTTCGGCAAGCAGGTCTACTGCACGATCTACGCCCACCTGGAGAGCGTTGATGTGCAGGATGGCGAGCGCGTGACCAGGGGGCAGCGGATCGGGACGGCCGGCGCGACGGGCAATGTCGTCGGCGACGAGGGCCATCACCTGCACCTATCCTTCCTGAGAGAGGGTGCGCAGGTCGATGGCTATCGGCCCGACTTGGTGGATCCCGAGCTTTGCCTGGTCTGGCCTGATGGGCGACGGTTGGTGCCCGACGAGTCGCTTCCACACCTCTATGGCGTGCACGAGGACGCCGATCACGAGATGGCCCGCGCGATGCGCGATGCAGGCGTGCAGGGGTACATCCTTTGGACAGAGGAGACTGGGGCTGGCCCCGACAACTCCGGCGGCGGGCGCGATTATACCAGCCTGGTCACCGATTACGGTCACACGGCCATCGTGCGTCTCAACCACGGCTATGGAGCCGCCGGGACGATCCCCCGCAGTGACAGGTACGCCGACTTTGCCAGGTGCTGCGCCAACTGGGTGGCCCGCTCGCAGGGCTGCGACATCTGGGTGATCGGCAACGAGCCGAACAACCTGCGCGAGCATCCGTCAAGGGAGCAGATCACGCCGGAGCAGTATGCCGCGTGCTTCAACCTCGTCTACGAGGCGATCAAGGGGGTGCAGCCCGAAGCCGTCGTCACGCTGGGGGCCATCGACCCCACCAACGCGACGCTGGGCGACTGTCGTCAGTATTTTCTGGCTGTGTTGGACAATTTGGATGCCGTGGACGGCATCGCGCTGCATGCCTACACCCACGGGCCGGACCCTCGTTTCATCGTCAGCGACGAAAAGTTTCAGCACCCGCCGCTGACCTGGCAATACTACCACTTTCGCATGTTCGAGACATTCATGGAGGTCATCCCCGATAACCTACACTGCCTGCCGGTCTATATCACAGAGGTGAATCACTTGTTCAAGACCGGCGAGGGAGACCACGGCTGGGTGGATCAAAACGAGGGTTGGGTGTGGGCGATGTACCAGCGGGTGGACGAGTGGAACCGTTGCGGTGGGCAGCAGATTCGCTGTGCCCTGTTGTATCGCTATCCGCGGATTGACGACTGGATGATTCGGGATAAAGAGTTGGTGATCCAGGATTTTCAGCAGGCTATGGGGCTCAAGTATAGGCCCTACCTGCACTCGGATGAAGCATGAGGAAAGGGGCGCGAAATGCCAGCAGACATGTTGAGGAACGGGGAATTCGAGGTCGATTGGGGCGACGAGGAGAGCCATCGCTGTGTGATCTTTCCCAAGGAAGGTTTGCCCTTTGAGAAGAATGTGGACAATATCTTTGTGCCGCCCGGCTGGACGTTCTGGTTCTACCACGACCCGGGCACGTACGACCAGCCGGAGGGCCGGGATTCGTGGAGGAAAAATGCCCCGGAGCGCGTGCGGAGCGGCGAGAAGGCGTACATGTGGTTCACGTTCAACCGTTCTCACGATGCCGGGCTTTTTCAGCAGGTCCGTGTGGGGGTGGGGGCGCGCGTGCGCTTCACGGCGTGGATGCACGCCTGGAGCAATGGGTTGAGCAAAGAGGACGGCGGTCATCCCAGCAACGGCCGCTGGAGCGAGGGCGCGGGATTTGAGCAGGTCGCCTGGGAGGCGGGGACGCTGCCCCACGATACCGGCGACAAGCAGCTCGATGCCAAGCCGAATTTCACCTTCCAGGTCGGCATCGATCCGACGGGAGGCACGGACCCCCTGGCCGATACAGTGGTTTGGGGGCAAGGATATCATATCTACAACGGCTACGCCAAGCAGCTAGAGGCGGAGACTGTCGCCGAGTCAGACGTGGTGACCTTTTTTGTCAGGAGCAAGACGCTGTGGGCGTTCAAGCACAACGACGCATACGTCGACGACGCCGATCTGATCATCTTGGAGCCTGGCATCGAGATCCCGGAGGTACGGCTGACCCACAGGCCGACCAACTTGAAGGTAGGCGACGTGGCGACCATTGAGGCGCGTTCGTTGGCTCCTCTGACCAACGTTGCTTTGGAGGTCAAGCAGCCTTCGAAGATGGCGTTGCAGGTGGGAGAGGTCACAATCGGGCGCGACGGCGACTGGCACACGTGGACGTACCAGACCGCTGCGACGAGCGAGGCGGGGGTGCACACGTTCACGTTCACTGCCTCCGACGGGGTGCGGGTCTCGGCAACGTTCGACTGCGCGCCCGATGCGCGGCTGAACTACTGGCCGCGTGATCCCCAGGTGGGCGACGAGGTGACGGTCGAAGCGCGCTCGTTGGCCGCCCTAACCCACGTCGGTCTGGAGGTCACGCAACCGTCGGGAGCCGAGTTGGCGGTGGGGGATGTGGTGGTCGGGCGCGACGGCGACTGGCACACATGGAAATACGTTCTTACTCCCGCCGGAGAGGCCGGCGCGCACGATGTCGTATTCTCTGCTCCGGACGGCGTTCAGGCGACGGCGACGATCACCTATGCAGAAGCGCCTGCGCCCAGCGATCGGGGAGATCCCCGGGTGCAGTATGAGCGGACGTACGTGCTGCTCCCTCCCGATGTCGATGCGCGCTGGGCGCTGGCGGTGGTGGAGGCCACCTGGAACCAACGTCATTACACCATCGGCGGCAGCGCCGACGACGCCGGTATCGGCGACCTCGACGCGCGCCGGGTGATCGCCGTCAATCCTGAGAAGTGGCCTACTGATTTGAAGGCCTTCTTCGACGAGCACTACCCTGGCATCGAGTATGTTCCGGTCAGCGCCGGTACGCCGGGCGAGTTGACGCGGAAAATGGAGCGGTTGTGAGCGTCACGGAAAAGACCCTCTCTGACGATCGTTCAGGGACGGAGGAGCTATCTTCCTCCGTCCCTGATTCTGCCAGGTGCGCTGGATGGCGCAGGGTGCTCCATTTGCTGATCCCCGTTCTCGTCCTGACACTGGCCTTCTTCCTGCGCGTCTATCTTCTACCTGAGGTGCCCTTTGGCTGGCACCCCGACGAGGCGGTGAAGGGCATCATGGCGCGCGAGGTGCTGGAGGGCAAGTCTGCGCCCGTGTTCTTTTCCTCTTTCACGGGTCGCGATGCGTTGTACGTCTACCTGGAGGCCGGTGCCTTTGCCTTGTTCGGGGAGGGGATGCTCGCCGGGCGTTTGCTCTCGGCTTTCGTCGGCGTGCTCACGGTGGCTATGACCTACGCGGTGGGCAGGACGATGTTCAACCGTCGGGTGGGGTGGCTGGCGGCGGGCTTGATGGCCGTCTCGCTGTGGCACCTGATCGCCAGCCGCAACGGCTACCGCGGGGTGATCCAGCCGCTGGTGCAGCTTCCCGCGATGTGGTTTCTGTTTCGTGGCTGGCGTCGCACTTTGGAAAGCGCGCCTGCTGGATCGAGTTGGCGGCCTTTTGTCCTTGCTGGCCTGTTCCTCGGCCTGACTCAATACACGTACACCGCCGCTCGTGTTTTTCCCCTTTTGATCCTGGGCATCCTCTTTCTCGCCTTGATTCTGGCCCGGCCCCTGGTGACTCGCCGCTGGGTGGGCCTGCTTTCGATGCTCCTCGTCGCGGCTGTGGTCGCGGTGCCGCTGGGGATCTATTTCTTGCAGCACCCAATCGATTTCTACGGCCGCGCGGAGCAGATTTCGATCTTTGCCCCGCAGTTCTCCGGAGGGGATCCGTGGGGGCGACTTTGGCGGAGCAGCGAGGAGACGGCCTACATGTTCACCGTCTGGGGCGATCCCAACTATCGCTTCAATCTGGCGGGGAGGCCGGTGTTTGGGATTGTGGACGGGGCGCTTTTCTACGGCGGGTTGCTGCTTTGTCTCTGGCTTGCCGTGCGGCCTGTAGGTCGGATTGCCAAGCCAACCTACGGAGTGCGGCGGCTGGCGTATGCCACATTGCTCCTCTGGCTGCTCGTCATGCTCGTACCGATGATGCTTTCGGCGGAGAGTTTGCCCTACTACCAGCGCGCCATCGGCGCTTTGCCGGCGGTCTATTTCTTCCCGGCGCTGCTTCTGGACGCCCTAGCCGGCTGGGCCGAGCGTTATTCAGGCAACCTGGTGCGTGTCGCTCATACTCTCTGCGCCATGTTCTTTGTGGTACTTTTCGCCGGGCTGGCGGCTCAGACTTATGCGGACTATTTCATCGGCTGGCATACGGCCACGCGCAACGACGACGACCGGCGGGTGGCGATGGTCTACGTGGCGGACTATTTCAAGCGGGTAGAGGCGGTGGACGATCTGTATCTTTCCTCTGAGTATAGTGAGCACCCCACGCTGGCTTTCCTGACCCCGGAGCGGTACGACGGCATCCGCTGGTTCAACGCTCAACAGAGCTTGCCCCTGCCGCCCGAGGGATCGACGTCGACGTACCTGTTCTTGCTAGAGACCCCGCCGCAACCTGCGCTTCTGGATCGCGTGCCGGACCTGCGCAAGGTGGAGACGGGTTACGATCGGTTTGGGCGTCCGGTGTTCGAGGTGTATCGCTGGGAGGATGGCGCGTTTCCGTCTCCCTCAGACCAATCGCCGGGGATTGTGTCGTGGGAGCGGACATTCGAGCCGGGCGATCCGCACGGGCTGCGCCGGCTCATCGACCTGCCGGTGAACTTTGGCGACGTGATGCGCTTCCTCGGCCACGACCGGAGCGCGGAAGAGATCGGGCCGGGCGAGACGCTGGAGGTGGTGCTTTATTGGCGGCTGCTCCAGAGGCCCGAGCGCCACTATTCTATCTTTGTGCACTTGCTGGACGCTGAGAGCCAGATCGTGGGCGAGTTCGACGCCAACTGGTACGGCACAAAGTTTTGGCGTGATGACGGCGGCGAGATGTTGTTGGGCTATTATCCGCTGCGGATCAAGCCGGATGCGCCGCCGGGCGAGTACCAGCTGGAGATCGGCGTTTACCACCAGCCGACGGGGGAGCGGCTGCCGATCTATGACGAAAATGGGGAGATGGTCGCAGATCGATTACTGTTGCGTCCGGTGCAGGTACGTTGAGCACAAGGATGCTTTGTTCGTAGGTCGGGTTTGCTACCCGACCCCTGGACGGCGGATAGCAAATCCGCTCTACTGCTCGCACTCATTCCTGGGCCAGCAGTTCTACCTCCGAGACCATAGCGTGAAAGCTGTGGCCGGAGGCGTAGATGGTCAGCGACTTGATGAGAGCGGGTGGGGCATCTACCAACTCTTCCATCAGGTTCCCCGAATCGTACGTTTGCCAAGTTCCCTCTGATATGGCCTCGGCCCATCCGTGGGTCAGCCAGTCGGATTTGGACTCGCCGATGTAGAAGCCGTGTTGCCAGGAGCTATCGGAGCCGTAGGTATCTTCGTATTCCATGCGGACGATGATGGGGCACTCGGAGCCGAGATAGCCGCAGCCCCCGAATCCCCCAATGTCCTCTGAGATGACGCGCACGGCCATGTGTAGTTCGAGTGACGCAAAGTCGCGTACGTCGTAGTCGATCTCTTGCCGGATGCCGATCTCGGCGTGATTGCTGCCATCGCGGTAATAGTTGACGACTTCGCGTCCTTCGTTCACGACGATGCCAACGCTCCCTTGGGGCTGCTGAGAGTCCGTCTGCTGGCTGTAGCGGCTCCAGTTGGCTGCCCATCCGTCTATCTGATGCTGAAAATCGCCATTGGCGACGAGATTGCGGATAGCGGGCAGCGGCCCGTTGATTTTGTCGGCGCTCACGATGGCTCGTTGGGCGGGCTCAAGCGACATTGCCCACTGGCCGAGTTGCACCTCGGCTTTCCCGTAGCGTACCGTGACCTCCGTCGCTGTGTTGACCTTGACTTCGTAGCTTCCCTCTGTGAGTGTGATCGTTCCGTGGGGGGTCTGCACCTCGGCCACGGTGGGGCGGTCTTCGGTGTCGGAGACGTTGATGCGCACGCGCCCGGTCCTTACCTCTACCACGACCTGGTGGGGCAGTTGGCTGATGGAGAAGCGAGGGGAACTCGCCGAGGACAACACGGTCTCTGTGTTGTTGTAGAGCTGGACGCTGGCGACAACCGGGTCGTTCTCCTGAGGGGCGTGCATCACGAGCCGGCCTTCGGTGAGATCGGTCGTGACGACTGTGCGCACGGGGATATCGCTGCGTTCCTCGGCGATGGCGATCGGTTCGCTGCGGCCAGCCCACGTGACGCGCAGCGGCCCTCGTTGCACCTCGATGGTGATGTTTTGTTCTACTCTAGAGAAGAGCACGAACGCGCGCACGCCTAGCGGTACGGCTAAAGTCAATCCGATACAGATGAAGAACGACGTCAGCAAAATAACCCAGGCAAGTCGTTCAGGGTTCTTTGTCATATAAATTGTACCTTGAAGTCTGCGAATTCGCCGGTGGGGGCTTGCCAGTTGGTGTCCACACGCTCCACCCAGGCAGATGGCGGGCCGCGGTGCAGGAAAGTCAGGAATTTATCCAGGTCTTCGCGCGGCCCCTCGGCCACGGTCTCCACCGTGCCGTTCCAGCGGTTGGCGACCCAGCCGGTCAGGCCGAGGCGGTCTGCTTCCTGAAGGGTGTAGTAGCGGAAGTTGACCCCCTGCACGCGCCCGTGAACGACGGCGTGCAGATGGGCCTGCTTGGGCGCTGATCTCTCTTCCATCTCTAAATCCCCACGATGCGGAGTATGCGAGGCTCTCGCTTGTCGAAACGATGCAGCCCGGCCTCGCGGGCTTGCTCCAGTGCCTGTTTGAATTCGGCCCGTGAGGTGTGATGGTCAAGCGGCGGCAACTCGCCGGCCTTGTAGCAGGGCCGGTACTGATCCATGACGTTGATGTACGTATCGCGTGACACCTCCTCCGCCAGGAAGCGAGCGATTTCTGGCGTCCCGGCCAGTCCCTTGGGCAGCACCAGGTGACGCACGAGCAATCCGCGCAAGGCGATGCCGTTCTCATCCATCACCAAATCCCCCACCTGGCGATGCATCTCCTTGACGGCGGCCTGGTTGACCTCCGGGTAGCGCTCGGCCTTTGAGTACCTTTGTGCGGTCTCTGCGTTGGCGTACTTCATGTCTGGCATGTAGATATCCACCACGCCGTCGAGCAGCCTCAGCGCTGCGAGGGAATCGTAGCCGCCGGTGTTCCAGACCAGCGGCAGTCGCAGACCGCCCTGGGCGGCGACGAGCAGCGCGGTCAGGATCGGCGCTACGACGTGCGTAGGCGAGACGAGGTTGATGTTGTGGCACCCCTCATTCTGGAGTGCGAGCATCATCACGGCCAAATCCTCTGGCTTGACCTCGTGCCCCCGCCCGAGTTGGCTGATGTCATAGTTCTGGCAGAACTGGCAGCTCAGGTTACACCACGAGAAAAAGATCGTGCCGGAGCCGCGCCACCCCCGCAACGGATCTTCTTCTCCCAGGTGGGGATGGTAACTGGAGACGACGGCCCGCACGCCGGTCTTGCATACGCCTGTGCGCTCGTAGCGGTCGACGAGACATTCGTGGCCGCAGAAATCGCAGGCGTGCAGCCGCTCGTAGGCAGTCTCTACGCGCTGTTTCAGTTCCCCCGAGCGGAGAAGGGCCAGGTATGCGGGTTCGAAAGCCTGCTTCACCACCGCACCGGTACCATGTGTTCGCGCCATTGCCTGTCGCGATACTTGACGTAGCCGTTGCTTCGCCCGAACTCGTAGACCTTCCACGTGACCTCTACGTCGCGGCGACAATAGGCGATGACCTTTTCGAGTTTGCCCTGGCGGAACCAACGCACGGCCTGCAGCCCGTCGGCGCTTTTGCTCTCTCCCAGCGTAGCGGCGGCGATGCCATCCAGCTTGGGTCGCCAGCCCAGTGCCTGGTATAGGTCTTGCAGCATGTCCACCGTTCGAATGTCTGCCAGGGAATCATCTGTGTAAGCACGCAGAACCTCGTAGTCGAAGCGGAGCACGTTGTAGCCGACGACCAGGTCTGCCCCTCGCAAGGTGGCGACCAGGGCGTCGGCGTCTTGTTCGGTGTAGTCCCGGTAAACGTTGTCGGCGGCGTCGTAAGTCACGGCGACGGCCAGGCGCATGTCGCGGATATGGCTCCAGCCCCCTACCTCGTCGGCTGTGTGTTGGGTTTCTACGTCGAAGGTGATGATGTGACGCATCTGAAGTTCCTCGCCAGGGCTGTGTTTGTGCTCCCTACCGGCGGCGATGGGTTCTACCGACCATCGGTATGGCCAGCAGAAGGCCCAACAGCCACAACCCCACCCAAGGCCCAATCTGCTGCACCCAGGCGGGCCAGGAGGGCTGCGGCTGGGGCTGTAGCTGAGGTTCCAGGCTGGCTCGCCAATCGGCCTCAAGGGTGTTGATGTTGATGCCCAAGGCTTCTTCCACGCCACTCGTGCAACTGGCCCCGTTCTTGTAGGCGGCCAGCAGGTCGCGTATGCCCTGCGCGCCATAGCGCTCGCGGATGTACTTGACCACGCTGCCGCTCTGGGCGTAGGACAGGTAAGCGGTCTGTGGATCGGGTGAGAAGGGGACGCACATGTCTCGCAGGGGAACGAGTCGTCCTTGCTGCCGGGCCTCCTCTATCATCAGGGCGTATTGTGGAGTCGGCAGTCGTTCGTTGGCCGTGGCCAGGCCTTCATCCAGCCATTCGGGCACGTAGCGGTACCCCTCCGGCGTGACGGATTGGTAGACCAGCAGGTGGGTGATCTCGTGAGAGATGTGGCGCTCCATGCGGGATGTGGAAAAGTCGTTGGATGGGATCGCTACGACGATCACGCCCAAGTCGGGGTGCGCCTGGCCGCTGACCCACTCGCGCCCCGATAGGACCATCGCCGCGTTGAGGTTGTCCTGTGTATCGTAAATGTAGATGGTGACCGATTCCGGTAATGAGGCGCGCAGTTCGGCGTTGATGTCCTTCAGGCTGACACGGGCGATATCGAGGGCCGCTTGGCCAAATTTGAGATCTGCTTGTCCCTCGATCCAGTGAACGGTGATGTGGTTTTCCTCGTCGCTGACCTGTCCCCAGGTGAAGCGATTGTCCACATACTCGAGCTGCTGTTTATCTATGGAATGGCTGCCACCATCGTACGCGATCTCCCACCAGAAAGTAACCGTGTCGAAGGGGGGCAGAGGGGAGAGCCGCAGGTCGTGCATAGTGGTGGCGCTCAGGGTGGTCCCTTCTTGCTCGAAGGGCACTTCGAGGGATTTGGTTCGCTCGTCACCTTGGGCCATGAAAAACAGGTATACCTTGGCGACCTGGGAGGTGGTGCTGGCCTGCAGCGTGAAGGTGATCTGCTGGGCAAAGTTGTACCTGGCGCTGTTTTCGATAACGGTGATGACGTCGTCGGCAGTGGCGCTAGCCGGGGCAAGTAACAGGCTTAGCGCCAGGACGAGGCTGGCAGCTGTTTGCCATTTGATCTTTGTCATCTGTGCTATCTCTCGACGCTTACGGCTCTTGACTGGGTTCCCTCGCCAATCTATCGAAAAAATCCAACAGATCTCCTTGCAAAAACTCTAACTCGTCCAGGGCAGCCTCGGCCGCCCTGCGTGTGGCTTCGCGTTCTGCCATACAGTGGCGTTGCAGAATCTCCCGCGCTTTATCGCCGCCGATCTGGCCCAGTGCCCACAGGGCTGCCTCCTGTACCTCGGGATCGACGTCCTCGGTCAGATCCTCCAGTTCGGATACGGTGTCGGAAAGCTGGAGCTCGCCGCAGGCCCGCGCTGCTTCGTAGCGCAGTTCGGGATTGGGGCTGAAGAGCTCCTGCTTCACCTGAGGAGCCCACTGGCTGTCGGCACTGCGGCCCATGGCAAAGACGGCGCTGACGCGCATCTTTTCCTCCGGCGCTTTGTAGGCCTCGCGGATTAGCACCACGACCTCTGCGGTGCCGGCGTAGGATAGCGACTCTAGCGTCCTGCGCCGCACCTCGAAATGTTCGGCTGCATTTTGGCAGACGGCCAGCAGGGCCTCGTAGGCCTGGGTAGACGGATCGGGGCGGATCTTGCCCAGCTCGCCCAGCAATACGAAGCGCCCCAGTGACGTGGCCGCAGCGGCGCGCACGCTGGCCGCTTTGTCCTGCAAGCACGTCGCCAACGGTGAGACCAGGCGCACGTCTTGATCCTCCCACAGCCCCTTAATCGCCGTCGTGCGAACGTCGGCATCCTCGTCATCCAGTCCCAGCCGGAAGACTGCGCCAAAGTTCACCTCGAAATCTGCCTCGGCGATCTCGACCAGGGTGGCGGTCAGGCGTCGCCTCAGTTCGACGGGCAACTCTGGCCACACGGCGCGCACGCGCGCCGTGTCGTCGGCATCCAAGTTCGACAGGAGGTATAGCGATTCCTGTCTGGGCATCTGGGCACTTTGACTCAGCTCCTCGAGTAGTGTGTCGAGCGGCTGTTTCATTTGTTGATCACCGACCAGGAGATGATGGGGTTAAAGATGTCGTAGAACATCACCAAGAGCATCAGGGAGACCATGATCGCCAGGCCCACAAAGTGGATGATCGCTTCGCGCTCGGGCGAGATGCGGCGGCCGCGCACGGCCTCGATGAGCACGAAGAGAATGCGTCCCCCATCCAGGGCAGGGATGGGCAGCAGGTTGGTAATTCCCAGTGCCAGGCTGATTAATGCCGCTCCGCGCAACACAGGGAAAGCCACTCCCCATTCAATGCTCTGTTGCAAGAAAAAGGTCAGCAGTTGGCCCGCGCCGACGACGCTGACCGGGCGTGCCTCCTCGACCGTTGCCGTACCCTGCACGAGGCGGGCGGGCAAGCTCACGATGATCTGAAGGATCGCGCCGAAATCGCTGAGGGTGGCCTGTGCTGCCTCAGCGAGGCCGTAGTGGCGCAGCGATGTGCGGTCTGGCAAAAGGCTCATTGTAATGCCCAAAAAGCCGGTGCCTTCGACGCAGCCTGTTTCATCTTCTTCACACACTCTTGGCCTGGGCGTCGCTGTCGTGGTTATCTCCTCGCCGTCGCGCAAGATGGTCAGTTGGATGGTTTGCTCGGGGACGGCCTGGATGATGCGCTGGAGGTGTGCTGGCCCTTCTTCTAGGCGCTCTCCGTCGATGGCCAGGATCACGTCGTGGGGCTGGATGCCGGCCTCCTCGGCGGCGGTTCCCGGTAGCACGTTGTAGACTTGCACGACCCATCTTTCGGGCAGGCCGGTGAGATATACGCTGACCATCAAGATGAAGGCGGCGAGGATGTTGAGCATCGCCCCGGCCCCCATCACGATGACGCGCTGCAGCTTGGGCTGCGATGCCAGGCTGCGTGGGTCGGAGAAGTCTGCTTCCTCCCCGGTCATTTTCACGAACGCACCCATCGGCAGCCAGTTGAGGCTGTAGATCGTCCCGCGCTCAACCTCGGTCACTTC
>CAZWPV010000028.1:0-12282 GCA_964635485.1 uncultured Anaerolineales bacterium | reverse complement strand
CCAAGTCCATTGGCCGGGTGAAGGCTTTCTACGGTCACTTTGGTGTGATGGTGCGGGCTTACACCTACATTCGCATGCTGGGTGCAGATGGGCTGCGAAGGGTGGCGGAGCACGCCGTGCTCAATGCCAACTACCTGATGAGCCAGGTCAGGGATGTCTATCGCGTGCCTTACGACCGTGCCTGCATGCACGAGTTCGTCTGTGAGGGGGTTGTGCTCGGTGCCCCTGACGTGCGGGCGCTCGATATCTCCAAGCGGCTGATCGATTACGGCTTCCACCCGCCCACCAATTACTTTCCCCTCATCGTCCACGAGGCGCTGATGATCGAGCCGACAGAGACGGAGAGCAGGGAGACGCTGGACGCTTTCGCGGAGGCGCTGCGGCAGATTGCTGAGGAGGCCCACTCAGACCCCGACTTGCTTCACCAGGCTCCCCACAGCGCTCCGGTGGGCCGGTTGGACGAGGTGCGCGCAGCCCGGGAGTTGATCCTGAGATGGGAGGGATGACTTGATGAACGTTTACGAGTACGCCGGCAATCTGCACACGCATACGTCCTACTCGGATGGAGAGGCGCTGCACGCGCAGATTGCGCAGGCGGCGGAGGATGCCGGGCTCGATTTCGTCGTCGTCACCGACCACAACGTGTGGGTGGACGGTTTGGAGAGATACTACGGCAAGGTGCTTCTTCTGGTTGGCGAGGAGGTGCACGACGTGCGTCGCCAGCCACAGGCCAATCACCTCCTGGTCTATGATGCCGGAGCCGAGATGGTCCTGCAGGCCGATGACCCACAGAAGCTGATTGATGAGGTGAACCAGCACGGGGGCTTTTGCTACCTGGCTCATCCTTATGAATATGCCGGTCGATTCGGCAATGAAGAGGCTATCCCTTGGCAAGATTGGGACGTCACGGGGTATGTAGGTCTCGAGATTTGGAATTATATGTCCGAGTTCAAAGCGCTGGCGAGCAGGAACGTGTTGGCGGCGGTCTACTATTCTTATTGCCAGGAGCTTGGCATTCGCGGGCCGTTCCGGGACATGCTGCGCCATTGGGATTACCTTTTGTCCCAGGGTAGGCACATCCCTGTGATCGGCAACGCCGATGCCCATGGGACGTCTTATTCGATGGGGCCTTTTCAGCGTGTGCTGTTTCCCTACGAATACCTCTTTCGCTGCATCAATACCCACATCCTGACCGAGCACCCGTTCAACGGGTTTTTGGAACACGACAAGACGTTGATCTACGATGCACTGCGGGCCGGTCGCACGTGGGTAGGTTACGATTTGCCGGCCTCCACGGCGGGCTTTCGGTTCACCGCACGCAGCGGTTCCAACCAGGCGCTGATTGGGGGAGAATTGGTGCGCGCCGGAGCGGCCATCTTTGAAGTGCATACACCCCAGGAGGCTGACATCCGCCTGATATTTAACGGGCAGGTCTTGGCGCGGACGAAGGGAACGCATCTCAAGTACACCACGGCCGAGCCGGGCGCGTATCGTGCAGAGGCTTACCGTCGATACCGGCTGAGCTCTCGAGGCTGGATTTTTAGCAGCCCTATCTACGTCAAGTAGTTGCAACCTCCCGCAGGGTGCACGCCGCTTTGCGGCGGGAATGACTTGTCAGGTGCCTTCACGATGTCATTCGGGCCGCGCAAAGAACCTGCGGGAGGTTCAAATAGCAAGGCCGGTTTCACCAGGAGAGGTGAAACCGGCTCTCTTTCCAGAAATAGGGACGGGACAAACGCGGCGGGCTTGCCTGTCTCAACGACCTATGTTCGCTTGTCCGATTGTTACGGGCCTATACGAGGTCCTTACCCGGCCCGCTTTCGAAAAAGGCGATGTTCTTCTGGATAGCCGCGGCGAGATCTTCGGGCACTTCGTCTTCGTGGTAGATCGCTTCAGCCTCGCACTCGGCCTCACAAGCGGCGCACTCGATGCAGTTCTCGGGGAAGATGTAATAGGTCGGCCAGTCGGCGTCATCCTCGACCTTATAGATCGCATCGCTGGGGCAGACCTCGATGCAAGAACCGCAACGTTCGCACTTGCTGGTGATCACATAAGTCATTTCTTGCCTCCGTTCTGTGTTTGACGGCCCCACTTCTTCTATTGGTGAGGCCGGATGTCGAATGATGGCCTAAATTGTAACTAGATTTGAATCTTTGTCAAGGGCCTTGCTGCAATCGGAGTTTGGTCGATCGGGGTGACAATGCGCTGTGTTCGTGCTTATCTGGGTGTCTGTCTGGGCGTGATCACCGTCTCCACAGCCGCCACACTCATCCGCTTGGCCCAGGTGGGGACGCATTCCCTGGTTATTGCTGCCTGGCGGCTGACGCTGGCTACGCTTATCCTGGCCCCGATTGTGTTGGTCGCGCGTCGTTCAGAGTTGCGCACGTTGACACGTCGCGAATGGGGATATGCCTTGGCTGCCGGTCTGCTGCTGGCACTTCACTTTGCCTCCTGGATTACCTCACTGGCTTACACGTCGGTGGTGGCCTCAGTCGTGTTGGTGTCGACCCATCCGATCTTTGTCGGGATAGCTTCGTACGTGCTGCTGCACGAGCAACTGTCCGGGGAGATGGTCGCGGCCCTCGTCGTTACGATCGCCGGCAGCGTGCTCATCGGCCTGGGTGATCTGGGGGAGGGTGCTCACCGGTTGTGGGGCGACGTATTGGCGTTGGTGGGCGCAGTGGCGGCCTCGGGTTATTTCCTCATCGGGCGGCGGCTGCGTGCGAGGCTGTCCCTCTTGGCCTACGTGTTCCCCGTCTACTGCACTGCCGCATTGGTGTTAGTCCCCGTCGTGGCGCTCTCGGGCCTGCCTGTGCTTCCACAGCGTCAGGAGACCTGGCTGTGGCTGTTGTTGCTGGCGTTGGGGCCGCAGATCGTGGGCCACTCATCACTTAATTGGGCTTTGCGCTACCTCTCTGCCACTTACGTCACCATTGCCGTCTTGGGAGAAGCGATCGGCGCTACGTTGTTGGCCTGGTGGTTGCTGGGGGAGTCGCCGTCGTGCTGGGCTGTGGTCGGTGGGGTGTTGATCCTGGTAGGCATTGCCGTCGCTTCTCACGCTGAACGCTTGAAGGGAAGTTGACCATGTTGCGCCTTGCCCACCTTTCTTAATTGCGCTACAATGGTAGGGATATGTTTCTGTGGCGTAGGCCCTCGTGGCTGTTTCCGACGCCAAACTCGCCGCCCCCCGGTTTGTTGAGAAGATATCGCCTCAACGATAACGTGGGGACGGTCGAGGACGATGATGGATAAGGGAGAATGATACGATGCAAGTTCGATGTCAGCGGTGCGGCTTCATGTTCACCCTGAGCCGCGAGGCACTGGCGGCCGCGTTAGCAGAGATCGAAGAGACGCCGACGAGGCATTATAACGTAGAGTGCCCCAAGTGTCGGCGTCAGATCAAGGTGCCGGTGAAACAAATGCGGCGCTTTCAGCCTCGCCAGGAGTGAGGGCGAGGTGTCTGTCTTTCGCTCCCCGGGTTCCCGCTATCCGTGCCGACCATCTTGAGCGCCGGGGCCGAGCGCAGGGGGTGGCGCTGGCGTGCTGGACGCCCCTGTGCGATCCCCATCCCGGCCACCATGCCAAACGCGATGGCGTACGTCAGCGTAAACGGGATCAGGGCGTATTTCTCAGTGACGAAAGCAGCAAAGGTCGTCGTCAGCGCGTAAAGCGCTAAAATGATTTCCCCTACGGTACTGCTGTCGGCTCCCAGCCGATAGCAGCTATCGGCCCAGTCGTCATCCTTTCCCTCAAGCCGGAACTTGGGCGTGCGGACGAATGTGCCACCCCACTTGGTCAGCCCGCGCCACGCTGCCCGCGCACTACACCACGCGATACCAACCGCTATAACCATCATCATTGGAAAAGCGCGCAGTCGCCGCCACCAATCGGCAGGGTATAGCTGTTGTTGAGCGAGGATAAAGACCAGTGGTGGCCCCAGTCCCAGCAGCCCAATAAAATCCTCAATCGGCAGTCGCCCGGAGTTGGGCAGCAGGAGCAGGGGCAGCGAGATGAGCAGGTGTAACACCATAAGTGCGTGGGCGAGGTAGTTGCTCAGGTGCAACACCCCCAGTGCCTTTTGCTTCCACGGCAGTCTCTTGTTGCGCAGGATCGGGCCGGTCAGCTTGCGTAGTGTCTGCGCCGACCCCTGGGACCAACGGAACTGCTGGCGCTTGAAGGCCGTTATCTGGGGAGGTAGCTCGGCCGGCACTGCGACATCCCGCAGGTAGAGGAACTTCCAGCCGGCCATTTGTGCCCGGTAGCTCAGGTCGAGGTCTTCACAAAGCGTGTCATCCTCCCAGCCTCCGGCGTCTTCGATGCAACGCCGCCGCCACACACCTCCTGTTCCGTTAAAGTTCATGAAAAGTCCAGAGCGGCATCGCGCGACCTGCTCGATGCCAAAGTGACCGTCGAACAGCAGCGCCTGGGCTTCGGTCAGGGGCGAGTAGTCGGCGTTGTGGTACGTCCAGCGTGTTTGTACCAAGCCCACCTGCGGATTCTCTACCAGGTGTGGAATCGTCTTGAGCAGAAAATCGGGTGGGGGGCAGAAATCGGCGTCGAAGATGGCGATGAATTCGCTCAGGGTGTGAGTCAAGCCCCAGCGCAATGCGCCTGCCTTGAATCCACTGCGATCGGGTCGTTGCAGAACCGCAATGTCTACCCCGCGCTCGCGGTGCAGCGCTGCCCGTCCGCAAGATAGCCAGAAGGTCTCGTCAGTCGAGTCATCCAGAACCTGGATGTGCAGCTTGTCGTGGGGGTATTTCAGCGCGGAAACATGGTCTATCACGCGTTCGACGACGTGTAGTTCATTGTACACGGGTACCTGCACCGTCACGTGTGGCAGGGCCTCCCAATCCACAGACGGAGTGGGCAGTGCCTCCCGCCGGTGGCGCAGGTAGAGGAAAAGCAGGACGCAGGCGTGCAGTCCGTAAAGTGCCAGCCATACAGTGACCAGGGTTTGGAGAAGTGTAAGAAGAGTCACTGTAACTTTACCAGTTCGTACGCTTCTATCGGTTCGTTGATACCTTCTACTTGCAGAGGGGAAAGTGGGCGGGCCTCGACGTGCTTCTGTACCCGCTGATAAGCCAGACGTGTGAATAGGATCTGGCCGGGGGCTGCCGCTTCTTGCAGCCGGCTGGCCAGGTTCACGCTGGGTCCGATGGCGGTATAGTCCACCCGCTGGGCCGTACCGATGTGCCCCACCACGGCATCGCCGACGGTGATGCCTATCCCGTAGTTGAGTCGATAGGCGGTGGGGAGGCGCTGATGGAGGTGGGTGACGCCCTCTTGGATTTTCAGCGCAACCCGTATCGCGCGCAAGATGTGGTCGGCCTGAGGAAGCGGGGCGTTGAAAAAGGCGACGACGGCGTCTCCCATGAACTTGTCGAGCGTGCCGTCCTCGGCCAGCACCGCCTTTGCTCCGACTTCCAGGTATTGGTTGAGCACGTCTACCAGGGTTTCGGGGTCGCACTGGAGGCTAAAGTCGGTGAAGCCGCGAATGTCGGCGAACAAACTGGTGATCTCCTGCCGCTGCCCGCCGAGCTTCAGCCGTTGGGGATCGTCCGGCAGCCGCTCGATCACGGCTGGCGAGACGTAACGTTGGAACCATTGGTAGCGTGACTCCAGCTTGCGTTGCTCGGTGAGGTCTTCGAGCACGATGGCGATACCCTGCGTCTCTTCGTTGGCATCTTTCAGGGGGGAGAGGTTTGCGCGCAGGTGGAGCAATCCGTGCTCAGGGAATGTGATCTCAGACTCAACGTCTACGACGGGCTCACCGAGTGTTTTGACCTTTTCGATCAGCGGACGCAGGGTGCTTTCCAGTACCGGAAATGCCTCGGCAAAGCGGATACCGATGGTGGAAGCTTCCGTTGTGCCCAGGATGCGTTGAGCGGCCCGGTTGAGGAACGTTACCTGCTCCTCTATGTCGGTCGTGATGACGCCGCTGGTGATGGAGGCAAAGACGTTATCCCTCAGTGCCTTGGCGCTGGCGACGCTCTCGAAAAGGCGGGCGTTCTCGATGGCCACCGCCGCTTGACCGGCGAAGGTCGTGAGCAGGTCGCGGTCGTGGTCGGAAAAGAGGCCGGCACGGATGCGGTTGTCGGCATAGATCACGCCGGTGATCTCCCCTCGGGCCCTGAGGGGCACGCAGAGAATGGAGCGCAAGCTGTAGCCGATGACGCTCTCTCTCGTCTTGAAGCGCGGATCCACCTGGGCGTTGGTCGTGACGATGGGCTTGCCGCTGCTGGCCACCTGTTTGACGATGCTGCGGCTGATCTCGAACGACGACGAAGCGATGGTTTCGCGATCCATGTTGCGAGCGGCCTGAAACTCGAGCTCGCCTGTGTCTGGGTCCACGAGCATCAAGAAAGAACGCTCTGCTCCTGTCAGGTGGATGATCTGATCCATCACCTCGTTCAGGACCTGCGGCAAATCCAAGGAGGAGCCGATGGCCTGGCTGACGCCGTACAGGGCCTCTAACTCCTCTCGCTCGTACTCCTGGCTCGCCAATTCCTCTTCGAGGCTCACCAATTTGCTCCGCAGGGCCGGCAGGCGGCGGTGGAGTTCCTCTGCAATCGGGGTGCCGACTTCGCGGCTCTCGGCAATCATGAGGGCGAGTTGGGTGAGGTCCTCACACAGGTCGGCAATGCGCTCTTGAGTTAGGATGGGCGTCTTTTTGAGATTGTTGTTCATGGTAAGTTTTGCCGCTGGCAATGTGCCACCGGCAGGTGTTATTATACCGCACCTTCCCTACTCAAGCAATCGCCTGGTGATGGGGGCATTTCCTGAGGGCACCAAGCCATATTTCGCGTTTTTTCCAGTTCAGGCATCTTCCTCCCTCAGCCCCCCGCTGGGGGGGAGCCAGACCCTCCCCCCAGTGGGGGGAGTTGGAGGAGGGAGAAAATGCCTGTCTAGGGCTATTAGGGCAGCCGATGAGCTAGCCAAGCCAGGGCAGGAAAAAGACCAGTAGCGGCTTGGCGACAGAGTCGGCAAAACCCCCGCCGGTGGCAAAATTGAGGGTGAAGAAGAGAATCGCGCCCAAGGCTGCCACGAGCACCGCCGCCAGAATCCCGCGCGCTGCTGTAAGCTCGTGCGCTTCTCGGGTGGCCTGCGCCAGCCAGATGAAGCCAATAACCCCTATGGCGACGCCGATCCAGTTGAATACCTGCTCGAAAGGCAGATCCAGAGCGCTGGACCGGGCGATCAGAGGGGGTGTCAGGATGATGATCGCGGCGATGGCCGACTCCAGCAGCGTCCAGGCCGAGATGGCTACGATGGTCAGGTGTGCATGTACCTTCAGCTTTTGCCTGCCGCCTAGCAGGCACGCACCTGCCCAAGTCAGTAGAGTGGCGATGAGCCATACCAGCGCCATTGCCAGGGTGAGCAGTAGGGTCTGTTTGCCCCATTCAGGGACATTGTTGGCGAATTCTTTGCGCAGGTCGTACTCGCCTACCAGCACGGGCACGGCGATGGCGGAAACGATGCGAATCACCGAGGCAAGGACCGCGGCCGACACCAGAGCGGCGATGCTGCGCCCCCAGGAAGCCAGCACGATCTCTGGGCGGAAGGCGTAGGCCCCGTCGAACACGAACGCACCTCCCCAAGCCTCTACCAAAGTGAAAGGATAGCGTCCGCGAGGCTTGGATGCCTCGCTCAAAGCTTCTTTCAGGTTCACCTGCCGCAGATTGGTTCCGCAGCGGTCGCACAGGTAGGCCCAACCGGGATTGCGAAATTGACAGCGCGGACACACACGCACCTTCGGTGGAGGAGCGACTGGTTCGGAGGACGCTTCCCATTCCTGCTCCGCGGGGGTCCGCTCGCCGCCCAGGTGGGGCAGCGCGGAAGACGAGGATGGTGTGCTCTGCTGTCGTATGTGCTGCAGTCCCATGGCCGCGTAGGTGTTGTCTGGATTGATGAGCAGGGCGTTCTCCAGGCACACTGCCTTGTCAGCCGGCGTGCTGACGACGGAGCTGAGCCACAGCCAGGCTTTCTCGTTGTATTGGTCGAGCTCAATGACGTGGGTCAGGATGTCCTGTGCGCGTTTCTTTTCATTGTTGCGCGCGGCCTCGATGCCTCTCTCTAGTAGAGATTCGATCTGTCCCATCATATCAAACCACTCCTATCCTTTGTGTGTTGAGATCCGAACGAGTGAGGCAAGGTTTCTTTGCGGCAGGTGACTCAGTCCGTGTGATGCAGAATCTGGCTCAGGAATAGCTTGGTTCGCTCGTGCTGGGGAGCAGTGAACAGCTTCTCCGGCGTTGTTTCCTCGACGACGGTGCCGTTGTCCATGAAGATGACTCGGTCTGCGGCTGCTCGGACGAATCCCATCTCGTGAGAGACGACCACCATAGTCATTCCTTCTTGTGCCAGGTCTAGCATCACGTCCAGCACACCTTTGATCATCTCTGGATCGAGGGCCGAGGTCGGTTCGTCGAAGAGCATGATCTTGGGGTTCATCGCCAACGCCCGGGCGATGGCCACGCGCTGCTGCTGGCCGCCGGAAAGCTGAGAGGGATAGGAATTCCACTTTTCGGCGATGCCCACCTTGGCCAGTTGCTCGTGGGCGGTGGTCTCCGCCTCCTCTCGGCTGCGTTTGCGCACGACGCGTTGGGCCAGGACGATGTTCTCCAGGGCTTTCAGGTGAGGGAAGAGGTTGAAGAGTTGGAAAACCATCCCGATCTCGGCGCGCACCTCGTTGATGTTGGGCGTCTCGGTGATAGAGACGCCGTCCACGACGATGTGCCCGCTATCTATCGGCTCCAGGTGATTGATGCAGCGCAGCAGGGTGGACTTGCCTGCGCCCGAAGGGCCGATGATGACCACCACTTCTCCGCGGTGGACTTGCATGCTGACGCCGGCGACGGCTTCTAGATGGCCGAACAGCTTGTAGACGTTCTCGATTACAATGATAGGCTCTTCACCCAATGGCCGTTTTCCTTTCGACAATGCGTACCAGCATGGACAGGATCAGGGTCATAACCAGGTACAAGATGGCGACGGTGTTGTAAGGCTCGAAGGCGCGGAAGGTGCGGGAGGCGTATAGCCGCCCCATCTGTAACAGATCTGGCAGGGCCAGCACGGCGATCAGGGACGAGTCCTTGAGCATGGCGATAAAGTCGTTGCCCAGCGGCGGCAGGATGCGGCGAATGGCTTGAGGTAGAATGATGTGACGCATAGATTGTATATAGCTCATACCCAGAGAGCGGGCGGCTTCCATCTGGCCGCGTTCGATGGATTGGATGCCGCCGCGATAAACCTCGGCTAGGTACGCGCCGTAGCATATGGCAATGCCAAAGATCGCTGATGGCAGCCCGCGCAGATCGAGTGCGCCCCCTGTAAGGTTGCGCACCCAGGGCGTGACGACGAACCCCATGTACAGGATGGTGACCAGGAGGGGAATGCCCCGCATCACCTCCACGTACAGCGTAGACACAGCGTATAGCACGGGATTTTTGCTCCCCCGCATCAAGCCGAATATGAGGCCGACCACCAGAGCGATGGCGTACGAGATGATGGTCACCTGGAGGGTGAGTCCCAGCCCGTCGAGTACGAAGATAAAAACGTCGGTGTACGTTTTCACGATGTCGGCGGAGTCTTCGACGCCCTGTGAGAACAATGTGGCTAGAACGATGAGTAGAGCCGCGATGGCAAGGATGAGTGCCCACCAGGGGAAGCGATCCCAGGGGATGGGCAGCGCTCTGCCCCTGTGCGTTTTTTTTGAATCGCCGGTCTGTTCCAGTTCAACACTCATAGCTATCTGCTTGGTAGCCTCATCGGTGGGGGCGTATGCCCCCACCGATGAGGAGTCGCTCATTACTCGCCAAAATACTTGTCAAAGATCTCGTCGTACTTGCCGCTCTTCTTGATGGCGGCCAGTCCATTATTGATGGCCTCCAACACCTCTGGCTCGTCCTTGTTGACGGCAACGCCATAGTTCTCCTCGGTGTACGTCTCGGGCAGTACCTTGAGGTTCATCTCGGGGTTGGCCTTGACGATTTCGTAGACGACGGGGCTGTCGGCTACCGCGGCGTCCACGTCGCCGTTGGCCAGGGCCTGGAAGGCGAGGGTGTTCTCCTCGTAGCGGATGACGTCAGCCTCGGTTTCGTCCGTCAGCCAGATGTCGCCAGTGGTGCCGAGCTGTACGCCTACCTTCTTGCCGGCCAGGTCGTCGGCGGACGTGATCTCGGTCTCGTCGGCGCGGACGGCGATCATCTGCCCGGCGTCAAAGTAAGGATCACTGAAGTTGACGGTCTTTAGGCGTTCTTCGGTGATGGTGGCTGCTGAGCAGACGGCGTCAAACTCGCCCGACGCCAGCGCGACAAAGATGCCATCCCACTTGGTGTTGACCCACTCGACCTCGAATCCTGCTTCCTCGGCGATGGCATTCATCATCTCGATGTCAAAGCCGGCCAATTCGCCGCTTTCGTCGACGAACTCGAAGGGTGGGTATTCGGCGTTGACGCCGATGACGACCTTGTCAACTTTGGACTTGGGACAGGTGCATCCCGCCAGGACAAGGCTGAGCAAGGCCAATAAAGCGATCCATTTGTACGTTTTCATCTTTCCTTCTCCTCGTATGTGAATTCGGTATTGTGCAGCGGGTTACCATTAGCGGGTTTGTTCGTCGACGTCCATCACCTCCTTGGCTCACGATGTCGCGTGAAATGTGGTTCGGCCGTCACGGGGGTTGGGGACCCAGATAGAGTAGATTTTAGCACAGCAGGATTGCAAAGTCAAAGCATTCTTGAGTAGCGCCGTAAGGAACAAGAGAACGGCCCGTAACCGTTTACCCCCTCCCCCTGGCAGGGGGAGGGTAGGGATGGGGGTGGGCCTCTGCACGCGAAACGGGTATTGAAAACGCGCAATCCTGTCTATTTGCTGGTCTTCACCTTCCCCTGTGAACGTTAGCCTTTAGGATACGGACCTTTTCACTACAGCACCTCGGCGATGGCCTGGCAGATGGCGTCGATGTTATACTCGTTCATCCCGGCGACATTGATCCGGCCGCTATCCAGGATGTAGATCGAGTGCTTCTCGCGCAGCGCCTGTGCCTGCTCCTTCGTCAGGCCGGTGTAGGAGAATATGCCTCGCTGCCGTGCGATGAACGAAAAGTCGCGCGCCACGCCCTTGGCCGCCAGCGTCTCCACGAACAGCCGCCGCACCTGGTTGATGCGGTCGCACATTGCCTGTACTTCATCTTCCCATTGGGCGCGCAGCTTGGGATCGTTCAGCACGGTGATGATGATCGACGCGCCGTGGGAGGGTGGGTTGGAGTAGTTGGCGCGGATGCACTTTTTCACGTGGCTGATCGCCGCCTGTGCCGCTTCCTCCGATGGCGTGACCAGGGTCAGCGCGCCCACGCGCTCGTTGTACAGCCCAAAGTTCTTGGAGAAGGAGCTGGCGACGAGCATCTCGCTGCCGGGGCGACACAACGTCAGGATGCCGGTTGCATCCTCGCGCAGCCCGTCGGCCAAGCCCTGGTAGGCAAAGTCCACGAAGGGCAGCAAGCCGCGCTCCTTGATAACGTCGGCGATCTGTCCCCACTGCTCCGGCGTGGGATCGGCGCCGGTGGGATTATGGCAGCAGCCGTGCAGCAGCACGACGTCCCCGGCCGGGATTTGCTTCAGTGCAGCCAACATCTCGTCGAACGCCAGGCCATTGGTGTCGGAGTCAAAGTATGGGTACGTCTCGATCTCTAGGCCTGCCGCGTCAAAGATCTGGGGATGGTTGGGCCACGTAGGGTCGCTCATCCAGATGCGGGTGTCGGGCTTGACCCGCTTGATGAACTCGGCGCCCACGCGCAGCGCGGCGGTGCCGCCGGGCGTCTGTGCCGTGACGGCGCGCTTGCTGGCGATCCCCTCGTGATCCGCGCCGAACACCAGTTCCTGGACGGCGGTTGCATACGCAGGGGAGCCATCGATGCCCAGGTAACTCTTGGTGTCTTCTTCCTCCAGCAGGCGTGCTTCGGCCAGCTTGACCGTGCGAAAGATGGTCGTGGCCCCCACTTTGTCTTGGTAAACGCCGACGGTGAGGTTAACCTTGGTGGGCTTTGGATCTTTTTTGTATGCTTCTATCAGGCCAAAGATGGCGTCGGGCGGGGCTTTTTCCAGTGTTTCGAACATGCATTTTCTCCTTGGGATGCTATGGGCCTGGGATGAAAGTGCTCACGATTTGCAACAGCACAGGCCGGGTCGTCGCCAGGTAATCGGCGTAGGTAGCGCCCTCGACCGGCGCGGCGCCGTATTCGATCCGCATGCCGCTCGGCAGTTGGAGCACCAGGGTCTC
>CAZWPV010000027.1:0-12341 GCA_964635485.1 uncultured Anaerolineales bacterium | reverse complement strand
TTATCATTTGAGGGAACGAACTGCCTTCGGTGCGATTATACGTGAGGGAATACGGTGGTTGGCAAGTTTCTCCCTATTATGTTAAAATAACTGCGTGCATAGTGCATCGCGTGAGGTGAACGGCGTGGGAGATGCAAGTACCCCTAAAATCCCCATAAGGTCCCCTGAGAAAAGCATGCCCCTGCGCGGCTGGATCGTCGTAGTAGCGCTCGTCATGGCGACGGCTCTTTTGATTTGCGCTGCCTTTCTGGCCTGGCGTGCGGCGCGTGCGCCTTTCCTCGGCTTTTTCACCGAACCGACGTACATCGTTCTCGGCGGGTTGCCTGGATCAGGTGGAGTTAAGGGCAGCGACGTTACTAAGTGCCTTCTCGCATTCGATGGCCAGCCGCTGGAGAGCACGACGGCACTGATACAAGCGTTGGAGCAAAAGGCCCTCGGCGACGAAGTGGAACTGGTGGTGGAAGGACAAGATGTGGACATCTCGCTGCCCCGGGTCACGGTGACGCTGGCCGCCCTTCCGGTCGAGGACTTGACCAACTACTTTATCCTGCCCTACGCCATTGCGGTGATTTACCTGGGGCTTGGGGTGTGGGTTTTCCTGATGCGACGGGGCGAAGCGGGTGGGCGGGCGTTTGCCATGTTGTGCGCCCTGGTTGCGCTGAGCCTGGGGTTGATTTTTGATCTTTACACCACCCATCAGTTCCCGCGTACGTGGGTCGCTGCGCTCTCCCTGGTCGGCAGCGTCGCCCTCCATCTGGCACTGGTGTTCCCCCAGCGTGTGCGCTTCCTCGACCGTGCGTACGTGCTTCGCTACCTGGCCTACCTGCCGGGTATAGCCATCGCCGCTATCAACCAATTTACGATTTTGGATTTTGACAACCCCACGGCTTACTTTGCCACTTTCCGCTTTGCCTTCGTCTTTACGAGTTTTGGCATTTTCGCCATGCTGGCGGTGATGGTATATCGTGGGTTTTTGTCAAAATCGCCCATTGTCAAGTCACAGGCGCGCGTTATTCTGCTTGGGACCCTGCTGGCCTTTGGCCCATTGGTGATCTGGCTCCTGTTCTTTGGAGCCGATCCGTCTGTGACGCCTCTCGTGATGCCCTGGATGGTTTTGTTCCCCTTGTCCATAGCTTACGCCATTCTCCGCTATCGCTTGTTCGATATCAGCCAGGTGGTCAGCCGGGGCATCGCTTATGCGATATTGAGCGCCGCGGTGGTCGGATTGTACTCTCTCGCTACCCTTTTGATAAGGCTTTTATTTGGTGAGACACTCGAGGCCAGCCATCCTCTCGTCCTGGGCTTTATCTTGCTGATAGCGTTAGCCTTGAACCCGGCGTGGATGCGTGTGCAGCGCACAGTGGATCGCGTCCTCATGCGCAGCGCTCTCGACAATCGGCAGACCGCGCGTCTCTTTGTCGGTCGTCTGGCCGGGACGTCGGGGTTGTCGTCGCTTTTGCAGACTCTGGATGAAACGCTGGAGTCAGGATGGCAGTTGCAGTTTGCCGGTCTGTTCTTGTTGGATGAAAAGCAGATGCAGTACGTCCCTCACGCCATCGGGAGCAGGCCGTTTCCATCCGTGGTCTTTGCGAAGGATAGCCCGGTGGTCTATCAGATGCTCCACCTGGGCGAAAGCGTCTATCTCTATCGAGACCGCCCCCTGCCACCCCATATGGTGCCTGAGCGCGAGGCTCTCGAAGCCCTGCGGCCCGCCCTATTGATTCCGGTGCCGGGTCACGGTTGGCTGGCGCTTGGCCCCAAGCGCGATGGGACACTTTTCTCTACAGACGATCTATCTACCCTGGAGTCGGTTGGTTCCAACGTGGCGGTGGGCTTGGAGAAGGCCCGTCTCTTCAGCGATCTGGAGCAGCGGATGACGGAGGTGGACGTGCTGCGTTGGGTCGCGCAGGCGGTCAATTTTACGATGGACGTGGACGACTTGATGGAGTTGATCTATGCGCAGATCAGCCGCGTGCTCGACACCACCAATTTCTACATCGCGCTGCACAACCCCGAGAAAGAGACTCTCTCATTTGCCTTCTACGTCGAAGACGGAGAGCGGCTGTATCCCGATGACGAGTGGCCGGCGGGGATGGGTTTGACGGGCGAGATCATACGCACGGGTCGGTCTATCGTGACGAAGGACTATACGCAGGAATGCCTGCGCTATGGAGTCCCAACCGGAGGGCGGCCGGGGCGTGCCTGGATGGGCGTGCCGCTCAACGCCGGCGACCAGGTGATCGGCGTGATGAACGTCTCCAGCTTTGATCCCTCTGTGGTCTATGGTGAAGAGCATCTCAAGATATTCTCCGCCATCGCCGACCAGGCGGCCGCGATTTTGGACAAGGCCCGTCTCTATGGCGAGATGGAAGAGCGCGCGCGGCAGTTGGCCGTCCTCAACGAGGTCGGCAGCGTCATTACCTCTACCTTGGATTTGCCATCTGTTCTAGACCTGATTATGGAAAAGGCGGTCGAACTGCTCCAGGCCGAGGCCGGGTCGCTGGTGATGGTGGACGAGATCACCGACGAGCTGGTCTTCGAGGTGACCGCAGGGCCGGGCTCTGCCGACCTGGTGGGCGTGCGCCTGCCCCCTGGCACCGGCGTGGTCGGCACGGTGGTTGAGGAAGGCCGGCCGGTGGTCATCAAGGACGCGCAGTCCGACGATCGTTGGTACCAGGACCTGGATGCCGATTTCGTGACGTGCTCCATCATCGCCGTGCCTATAATCAGCCGTGGGCGCGTCATCGGCGTGCTCGAGCTGCTCAACCGCCGCGATAGGGTGCCGTTCGACGAGGAGGACGAACAACTGCTGATGGCGTTTGCCGCCGATGCCGCCGTCTCTATCGAAAACGCCCGCCTGTTCACGCAGACCGACCAGGCGCTCGCCACTCGTGTGGAGGAGCTCTCGACCATGCAACTCATTGACCGGGAGCTCAACACCTCGCTCGATTACCGCCGGGTGATGGATATCACCTTGGACTGGGCGGTGCGTGTCAGCGGGGCGGACGTGGGCCTCGTGGCCGCCGTCGTGGAATTGGAGGATGGCACGCGGGGCCTGCGCTTCCTGGCCAATCGGGGGTATCCAGGGGACATCGTCGATGCCTATGAGGAAACACCCTGGCCGCTGGAGCGGGGCATTATCGGGCGCGTGGTGCGGGCCGGCGAGCCCGAGTTGGTTGTGGACGTGCAAAGCGATCCCGACTACGTGGCGGTTGCGCCGGGGATGACCGTCCAGTTGACGGTGCCCATCCAGCTTGAGGAACGCATCATCGGCGTCGTTAGCCTGGAGTGCTCAAAGGCCGGCTATGTCGAGGAAGCTGTCGAGTTCGTCGTCCGTCTGGCCGACCACGCGGCTATTGCTATGGAAAACGCTCGCCTCTTCGAGCGGGTGCGTCGCGCCAACGATGCCAAGACCGAGTTCGTCTCTTTCGTCTCCCACGAGCTGAAGCAGCCGATGACGTCGATGAAGGGTTACACGGACCTGCTGATGAAAGGCGTGGCCGGCGAGCTGAGCGAGACGCAGTACGGTTTGCTTGAGACGATACGTTCGAACGTGGATCGCATGAATTTGCTGGTCAGCGAGCTGCTGGATATCTCACGCATTGAGAGTGGGCGCATACGGCTCGAGTTCGGTGATGTGTCTGTGGATAAACTAGTCAGGGATGCGTTGCGGACCATTCGGGGACAGCTTGAGGACAAACAGCAGAAATTGGCGGTAGAGATCGTGCCTGATCTGCCGCTCGTGCGCGGAGATAGAGGCCGGCTGATGCAGGTCTTGACGAACCTGGTGAGCAACGCCCACAAGTACACGCCGGAAGGCGGGGGCATCACAGTTCGGGCCCAGATTTGGTTGGATGGTCAAAGCGGCGAGGGTGAGGAAGCGTTTGTATTGTGTTCGGTGGCCGATACCGGCATAGGGATGTCTGAGGAAGATCAGCAGCATCTTTTCAAGACAAAGTATTTCCGCGCCAGCGATCCCGCCGTGCGCAGCGTCCCCGGCACCGGGCTGGGTCTCGTCATCACCAAGAGCCTGGTCGAGCTGCACGGCGGCGAGATTTGGGTCGAGAGTGAGCTGGGGAAGGGGAGTACGTTCTCGTTTACGGTCCCAGTGGTTGGGACAGAGTAGGGACAGGCAAACCTAACGAGCATCTGAGAGTGGACGAATTTGCTCTTTGGCTTGCCTTGTGCCTGCTATGGTTCCTGGAAGCGGGCCTCCAGTTGTTCCAGCAGTTCCGCTGCCTCGACCAGCTTGTCCAGCGGGTTCTCCTTGCCGACAAAATACCGGTAGTCGCAAGGCATCACGTCAAGCGTGCGTACTAGGTCTGCGTGCCGGTCTCGCACCGCCCCATCGCTGATGCCGTAGAAATTCGCGATCTCTTGTCGCGTCACCGGCCGTAGGTTGACCTTGCGCACCGTGTAGTCGAGAGCCGCTGCCCACGTTTCCGGCTTGCGCATGATTAGGTTGTTGCGTCCAAGTGCGATACGGTACTCCAGCCACATCTGGATGGCGGCGCCGATCAGCTCGAGGCGAGTTCCTGCTGCAGCCATCTTGTCGGTGAGCAGTGTTTCTACATTGTCCATGCCGCTGGCAAAGAGTTGCTGGAATCGCTCAGCCAATGGAGAATCGGGTTCTAGCCGCATAAACTCGGCCAGCGCCTTCAAAGCCCGGTCAAAGTTGCCACTACGAGCCAGCGCCCGTGCCATGTGGAGCAGGTAGTCCGGCTCTTCAGGGACGAGTTCGGAGGCTTTCTCGAAACATTGGGTGGCATGGTCGATGTTCCATTCCTCGTAAGCTTGAAGACCCTCCTGCTCCTGTTCTTCTGCCTTGCGATTTTTGGCTGCTCTTTTTCGCTTCTTTGCCATCTCGCCTCCTCTTTTCCTGCCATCCATTATAGCACGGTCGTCGTAGATGAGCAAAATTAGCAGCGTGATCGCTGCCTTTTGTAAATCCTCCGCCCGTGCTATAATCTTGGCAATTGTACACGCCGGGCCACAGGCCGGGCTGAGCTGTGGAACCCGTCGATTGGAGGTGCTGATGAGGAAACCGGGCTGGCGTTTGGGGTGTTGCCTGTTAACCGTGATTGCTCTGTCGTTCCTGCTCTGCGGCTGCGAGTGTGGCGGCCCCGGAGCGCTTTTTGAGGACGACTTTGAGGACCCAAGCAGTGGCTGGGGCGCGGATCAGCGCGACGGGTTTGACCGTGGCTATGACGAAGGCGTGTATTTCTTCGATCTGCGCGCCTCCAATTGGCTGGCCTGGGCTTCTCCCGGCAGGAATTTCGATGACGTGAGCGTCGAGGTGGACGCTCGGGTGGCCTCCGGGGCTCAGGATGGCCATTACGGCGTGCTTTGCCGGTACAAGGATGCCGATAACTTTTACTACCTTGCCGTCAGCGCGGATGGTTACTATGCCATCTTCCTGCGCGCCGAAGGCGATATAAAGGTTCTCACCGGCGGCGGCCGCGGGATGGTGTCTTCTCCCCACGTCAAGATGGGCGGTCAGGTCAACCGCGTGGTGGGGGTGTGCGAGGGAGACGAGCTCAGTCTGTACGTCAATGACCAGTGGCTGGCCACCGTCACCGATGACACGCACGCGCAGGGCGACGTGGGGATCGGCGCTGGCAGTGGGCCGAGTGGAGGCACGCGCATCGTGTTCGATGATTTCAGCGTTGCCGTGCCTTAGCGTCGAAACAGGCGCGACGCCGGGTTTGGAGAGGGACGGATGAGGAGAGGTGTAAGGGGACTGCTCGTTGCTCTAGCCGTCCTGGTGATTGCCATAGGCATCGTCGCAGTGCTGGCTACGCGTTGGTATTCCTCGGTCGTTCCTCCGAGGCCCTCTCCCACACCCATGCCGAAGGCGAATCTCCCCTGGAGTGACGATTTCTCCGACCCGGCCAGCGGCTGGCAGACCGAGATGGATGCCGGCGCAGAGGTCGGGTATCATGGGGGTGTGATGCGCATCATGGTCCAGGAGCCCAACCTCCTGGCCTGGGCTTTTGGCGGTCACGAGTTCTCCGATTTCCGTCTGACCGTCGATGCGACCCAGGTCGCCGGCCCCAACGATAACGAGTACGGCGTGCTGGTGCGCATTCAGGATCGAAAGCATCTCTACCGATTCTCCATCAGCGGCGATGGTTATTACCAGGTCACAAAGCACGCGGGTGAGGATTGGCAGTTGATGACGGCCGAGTGGGTCGAGTCAGATGCGATCCAGGCCGGCGCTGCGACGAACCGTCTGGAGGTCGTCTGTCAGGGCAGTACGATGACCTTCTTCGTTAACGGCCAGCGGTTGGCCCGGATCGACGACGCGGACTATTCCCGGGGCGACATCGGCCTCTACGCCGGCGCTTTCTACGAGCCGGGCGTGGAGATTCACTTCGATAACTTGAGTATTACGGAACCTTAGTGGGGATGAAGGTTTATCTGCAGAGCCTTGGCTGTCGTTTGAACTACAGCGAGATCGAGACGATGGCCCGCCGTTTCGCAGCGGCGGGTCACATTGTCGTAAACGATCCTGCGCTGGCCGACGTGTGTGTGCTCAACACCTGCGCCGTCACCGCCGGGGCCGAGCGCAAGTCGCGCCACCGCGTCCGCGCATTGGCGCGCGCCAATCCCGACGCGCGCATCGCCGTCGTCGGCTGCTACGCCACGCTGGCGCCGGAAACGTCTGCTGCTCTCCCCGCCGTCTCCTGGGTTGTGCCGAATGAGGACAAAGATGAGGTGGTGGAGGTCTTGGGTAGGGGCGAGGCAAATCGAGTCAAAGATGCTGATATCAGCGATTCGTCTCTCGGTTTTTCTCGCCCCTACGGACGCACCCGCGCCTTCGTCAAGGTGCAGGATGGCTGTGACAACCACTGCACCTATTGCATCGTCCGCCTGTTGCGCGGCCCATCCCGCAGCCGCCCTCTGGCCGAGGTCGTGGAAGAGGTCCAGGCGCTCGCCCGCGTTGGGTGCCAGGAGGCCGTGCTCAGCGGCGTGAATCTGGGCGCTTATGGCCGCGTGGACCTGCCCGGCGGCCTGCGGGCGCTGGTCGAAGCGCTGCTGGCGCAGACCGATCTGCCGCGCCTGCGGCTCTCGTCGCTGGAGCCGTGGGACGTGAGCGAGGATTTTTTCCAGTTGTGGGCGGATACCCGCCTATGCCGCCAGCTCCATTTGCCGCTGCAGGCCGGCTGTGACGAGACGCTGCGTCGCATGGGGCGTCGTATCACCACGGATGCGTTTGCCCAACTGGTGGAGGCTGCCCGCGCCGCCGTGCCCGACGTGGCCGTGACCACCGATGTCATTGTCGGTTTCCCCGGCGAGGACGAGGACGCCTTCCGCGCCAGCTACGATTTCGTGGCGGCGATGGGCTTTGCACGCCTGCACGTCTTCCCTTATTCGCCTCGGCCGGGCACGCCCGCCGCTCGTCTGCCGGGCCGGGTGGGGCAGGAGGTGGGGCGCGAAAGGGCGCGCGCGATGCGGAGTTTGGGCGCCGAGCAGGCCCGCCGCTTCCGCCGGCGGTTCGTGGGGCGGGAGATGGTGGTGCTGTGGGAACAGCGCTGGCGCGATGGCCTCTGGGCGGGCTTGACCGATAATTACGTCCAGGTCGTTGCGCAGGCCGAGGACGATTTGCACAACCATCTCACCGTCACGAAGTTGGTGGCGGAGCGAAACGGTTGTCTCGTGGGAGAGGTAATCGCGCTAGCATAAGTTGGGCGGTCGCCGATTGAGCTGGCCGCTCGGATAAACCTGTTCAGAGAGGAGTCTACAAAAGAATGAGCCGCATTATCGCTACAGAAGGGCCGGGCAAGATTCGCAACCAACACCGGCGCACCATTGCCGAGGCGCTGCGTCGCCTGAGCCAAAAGCCCGGGCTAGACGAAGAGGTCAAAGACCTGGCTGCCTTGATCGTCTTGTGCTTGCACCACATCGCGGACACGATCGAGCAGACGACCGAGGCGTGGGAGAAGCGTGATTATTATCTGAAGGCCGATCGCTTCCGCGAGGGGTGGCGCTGGGTGGAGCCGATGGCCGATCAATTGAGTGCCGTCATCTACGAAGAGCGGTGGAACCAGCTTCCTGATGTGTTGATGCAACTGATGCCCCATTTTTCCGACGTCAGGATCGCCAAGATGACGCGCAAGCCGAGTTTGTGGAAAGGGGCCTACAAAAAGCTGCTAGAGGGCGAATAGCCCGCATATAAAAGCGGAGGTGACCTGTGATGAAGAAGGTAAAGGGTGGGGCAAAGGAGAAGGCCGCCAGGCTGATCGCCCGTTTTTTTGATGGATACGCCAGCGGTGAGTTGACGGTCGGGGAGGCGGAAGATATCTTTGACCAGTTGTTCGCTTTCGCCGACGAGGCGCTGCCGCTCATTACCAAGCGCCTGGAATCGACAGATGAGGACGAGCGCCAAGCGGCGATCACGCTGCTGCGCGAGCTGGATGACCCGCGGGCGGTCCCTGCCTTGCGACGGATGCTATCCAACCTCGACCGCAGCGACGACGAGAAGATTGCCATCATCGCCGCGCTGAGCGAAATGGGGGAGATGCTTGACGAGGCGACCCTGAGCCGCGTCGTCCCTGATCCTGAGAGGCTGGTCAGGGATGCGATGATGGGCGTTCTGGAGAAGATCGAGGATCCCCGGCAGGTGGAAGAGTTCCTGGGGGTGATAGGGCAGGGACCACCTGAGATGCAGGCCGCTTATGTCCAGGATTTCCTGGGATCGCTTGCCGACCGGCGTTTGCTGCTCTTGCTGACTGCGTTGCTCCACAGCGAACACGATGAGGTGGTCATGGCCACAATCGATGCGATCGAACGGCTGAAAGAACCAGCCACCGTTCCCGTTCTGCAGGAGCGCGGCCAGTATGATCCTTCTCCCCAGGTGCGTCACGCCGCCGAGAACGCCGCCCTGCGGCTTCAGGCGCGGGTCGGTGAGCGGCCACCCCAATCTCCCGTCATCCCCCCTTCACCGCCGATCGCCTATTGCCTTTTGAGCACGATTGACGGCGATGGCGGGCAGGTGCTCTTTGTGGCGCGCGAGCGGCCCGAGGGCGATTTTTGGCTGCTCGACGTGATGTTCAACGATCATCAGGGCGTCAAGGATTGCTTCAGCGCCGCCGCCGAAGAGGATGAGTTATTCGAGATGATGGAGGCTTTTGAGTCGATCGACTTTGTGGACGTCAGCTTGGAGCGTGCGCGCGCCGAGGTGGTCCGTGCTCGACAGTTCACGTTCGAGGCCGGCCGCCGCCTGCCGCCTCCGCTTGTCATTTGGCAGAATTGGTTGGAGGGTGAGGATAACCGTGAAGTGGAGGAGACCCCGCTGCCCGCGCTCGATCCATCCAGGCAGGCGGAGCTTTTAGAGGCGTGCGGGGAACTCGTGACGCTGGACGAGTTCGAGTATTGGTTTTTTAACCCCGAAGAAATGGCGGGCTTTGTCTCTCGCTATCGCAAGCTGGAACGTCAGAGTCAAGCCGAGTTGGGGGAACCGGCCTACGATAAGCTGCTGGACGAGGCCATCGAGGCCGTCGTGGGGGATGAGTGGCAGCGCTTCCTGCCCGGCCGGCTGCGCCGCCAGGCGTGGCTGCTGGCGCAGCTCTACGAGGAGGAAGATGTTTCTCTGTGGGCGCTGGCTGCCGCCGACGCGCTTGAGGATGGCGTGGTGGTCGAGCATCCCCTGCTGCGCTTGATGATGGACGAGAGCTTGTTCAACGCTGCTGAGGCATAGTTGTAAGAAGATCCCCGGTTTCTCCAAGAAACCGGGGATTTGTCGTCAAAGCCGCTCTTCCACGCCGACAGGCAGCGCCACCAACCCGCTGATCATCTTTGGGTAAAAGTCGGTCGATTTCTGCGGCATGCGCTCGTCGGCGGCGGTGCAGACCCGCACCTGCTCGATGCGGGTGGGGTTCATCAGCAGCAGGTAGTCTGCTTCTCCCCGCGCGACGGCATCGTACCCCATCTGCGAATCGCGCAGGAACTCGACGTGCCCGTTCTGCGACACCTCCTTCTTGCTGATGCCCAGCACGCGCTCGATGAACAGCTCGTGCACCACAGCGACATCCAGCATGCGCCAGTCCAGCGTGCGGTCGGGCAGCAGGTGTGCCATGATGTCGGGATCGCGCAGCGTGAGCACAGCGGAGGTGCCGTCGTGGAAGCCGAAGAAGGGGCGCGGGTGGGGTCCCTGCCCTGCGCGCAAGGCTGCTTCCAGGGCCTGCCGGTCGGCCACGGATGTCACTTCAAAGTACTCTTTGGCCTTTTTCAGCACCTCCGCGCCGCGCACGCCGTCTTCGTGGGCGCGGATGAGCCGGTGGGTGGGCAGGATGATCAGGCCGGGATCGTCCATGCTTACCAGCGCCACCAGAGTATAGTCAAAGCCGGTTCCGGGCGGGGCGTCGGGGTGCAGGGCCCGCATCTCGTCTCGATATTTGAGCCCAGTCTCGTAGCGGTGGTGGCCGTCAGCGATGATGAGGTTGCGCCGGGGGGCCATCTCCTCCACCACCGCCGCCAGCACGTCCGGGTCGGTGACCGCCCAGAACTGCTGGTGCACCTCGTTCTCGAACAGTTCGTGCATCTCCAGTGGCGACTGCCCCGCGAGGGCCGGGCCGAGCAGTTCGTTGATCCCGCCGCCGGGATAGAGCATAAAGATGCAGCCAAAGTTGGCCGCCGTGGCGTGCAGCAGGTTGAGCCGGTCGCTCATCGACTTGGCCAGCGTCCGCTCGTGGGGTAGCACAATCCCCTCTTCAAAACGGGCGAGCTCCAGGGCGGCGATCAGTGCCTGGCGCGTCCGCGTGCTGCCGTCGTCCAGGGTGAACGTCTGGCGCAAGACGTAGAGCGCAGGCGCGTTCTCCCGCATCAGGATGCCCTCTTGTTGCCAGGAGCGGAAGGCATCCCTGGCGCGGGTATAGGGGTTGTTCCGCTCGCCGTCGCCTGCGTACTCCTTGCCCTTGAGGATACGCGCGATGTTGTAGGGGCTTTGCTCATAGTACCTATCCTGCAGGCCGTGCCGCACCCGGTCGTGGGGCTGGCTGACCACGGCTGAGAGATCGGGAATCTTTTCTGGATTGTGCCGTACACCTCGAAACGGTTTTATCGTTGCCATGATTCTCTCCCACTACCGTCCAGCAAATTCGATAGCGATTTGGGCGATTTTGTCGCCTATGCGTTTCTTTGCCTCACTAGTCCCCAAGCCCACGTGGGGGGAGCCGATCACCTGTGGTAACGCCAGCAGCTTTTTGCCGCGCTCCTCCTTTTCGTCGTAAAAGACGTCCAGCGCTGCCCCAGCCACCTTGCCGCTCACGATGGCATCGTAAAGGGCTTCCTCGTTCATCGTGCCGCCGCGTCCGCAGTTGACGATGTAGACGCCGTCTTTCATCTTGGCGAACGCTTCCTGGCATAGGATAAAGTGGGTCTCTTCGGTGTAGGGCACGTGGAGTGAGATAAAGTCGGCGCGACGCAGCAGTTCATCGAGCGAGACGCTGTGCGCGTCGGGCAGGTCGGGGAAGGGTGGCAGGCAGTGAAAGATCACTTCCATGTCCAGAAAGATGGCTTTTCTGGCCACCAGGCTGCCGATGCGCCCACAGCCGATGAGGCCCAGCGTCTTGCCCGCCAGCTCGGTGCCCTTGCTGAACCTCTTTTTCTCCCACTGGCCGGCTTTCATTGAGGCCGTCATCTGCGGGATCTGGCGGGCCAGGGCAAAGAGGTAGCCGATGGTCAATTCGGATGTCGGGTTGGAGGCTGCGGCAGGTGTGTTGCGTACTTCGATACCCCTCGACCGCGCATATGCAACGTCGATGTTGTCTACTCCCACGCCGCCGCGGACGATCAGTTTCAGGTTTTCGGCCTTGTCGATCAGCGGCTGGCGCACCTTGGTGCGACTGCGAACGATCATTGCATCGTAGCCGGCGATGACGGCCTCCAAGTTTTCCGGCGTGATGTCATCCTGCACATCCACTTTTATCCCCGCTTTTTTCATCGCCTTGATGGCGGCAGGGGCGATTGGGTCGCAAACGATGAGTTTCATTGCTAGAGCCCCAAAATGTCTTCGATCTGCGCCGTGAGCCAGCGCATGTCGTCCATCGTCAGGTCGCCCATGTGCGCGATGCGGAAACACTTTTCCTTGAGCGAGCCGTAGCCGTTCGAGATCATCGCCCCGCGCTCGCCCAGCGCCTCGTTCAGGTCAGTCACGCTGATGCCGCGCGTGTTGGCCACGTTGGTGACGGTTGGGGAGAGGTAGCGCTCGTCGGAGTAGAGGGCAAAGTGCTCACGCGCCCAATCCTGGATGTAGGCGGCCATCTCCTTGTGGTGTGCCCAGCGTGCCTCCAGGCCGGCGGCCAGGATGTCGTCCATCTGCTGGTTGAGCGCCTGGATCA